>NZ_NHNG01000274.1:0-4281 GCF_002287155.1 Arsenophonus sp. ENCA | reverse complement strand
TCACGGGCTTGCCTGGGGTTGACCACAGCGATCTCAAAACCTTCAGCCTGAAGCGCACAGGCCACGGCGGCTTCAAGTCCTCCAGTGGCTTCCATCAGCACAAGCGCAACGGCGTGCTTTCTCAACTTAACAATGATGGAATCAAAACCGTCAGCGTCATTGGCAACCGAAAATTGCTCAATTGCGCTGCTGGCGGCAATGTCCAGCGTTGCTTTCGAAACATCGATACCTACACAAGATGGACTTGGCAGACTCATTATTACCCATCCTTGCAAATGCGTTATGGAGTACGGACAACTGTTCGGGTTTAAGATGAGTAGCTCAGTGTATGCGCCATTAGCTGACTTACGGGCTATGAGCCCTAGGAGAAATCGGGCTGCATACACCTTGCCAAATTCACTCGTGGCTATTTTAAACCCTTTTCAAGATACAAGGCGGTTATAGGCATAGATTAGTGACAATATGTAATTACTAATGATAAGCATTTAGACTTGCTATCTCATTCATACTTGCTGTTTTAATTCATCAGGCGGTAAACCTATTTGTAAAATGATCGGTTGATATAGCGTCTCTTTTTCCCAATAATGCGCAATTTTTTTTGCCAGAAAAAAGCCAACACAGCCACAAATAACTGCACCTAAAAAGATAATAAATTGATTTAAAAAAAGAAATTGCATAATCCCACTGCCGATAAAAAGGCCAAGTAATGGGGTAAGGTAAACAAGCATTGCTGAACGTAATAAACTGGCTTCAGGGATCCCGACTTCAATTTTCTGACCAACTATCAGAGGCTGAGTGACCTCAAGTTCTAATTGATACTCAGTTTTCGGTCCTATTTTATTGAGAATATAAGATCCGCAAGTTGAGCGAGCAGCACAACTGCCACAACCGGAATTAGAACCATATCGCAACACAGCTCGACCATTATGCCAATACACAACCGTTGCCCACTCTTTAACCATTACTTGCCTCTTTAAAACTAACATTAGCTGCAATCTGGCTAGCAGTTAACAATGGTAACTGGCCAATAACCGTCACTGCGTATTGTCCTTTTATCACCGTATAAAATAACCGTCACTGCGTATTGTCCTTTTATCACCGTATAAATAGTTAAACCACCTTTACGAAATGGTTTTTCACTAAGTTGACGCTCACCTGCTTTAGTTACATTAATAGAAAAACTAAATAACCCATCACTAAATAACATCGCCTCTAAAGATTCATTAGCAGCAATCTCTTTACAACTACGAGAAATTTCTTCAAATCCCAACGGCAGTTGGTTTATTTGCCAATTAAACCGCTTAGTGATTGATTTGGGAATAAGTAATAAGGGAGGCATATTCAACGATGCGATCACATGCATTGATTTCAGCAACGCTTGACTATTAAAAGCCACAGAGACAACTCTAAATTGCTCTAATATTTCATTCTTACTATCTAAAAGATCAATACGCAATGGTAACTTGCTTTTTTCATCAATTAATAAGATATAGCTAAAACGTGAATTATCTTTCGGTATAACACGAATAACCTGACAGCTTATATCACCAATATGTGTTCTGCCTAACTTAATGAAATTATAATAGGATTGCAGTTTAGTAAAATTAGCAAAAACTACCGACGGCAAATAATCAACGATATAAGCGCCCTCTAAGCTAAAAGAATCAAATCCTGGCTCAAAGTAGCTAACTTGATTACCTTTCTGAATAATTTCACGACGAGAATTATCCATCTGCATCATTTGAGCAATTGGTTGATTGTCAATAATGACATGACGATATCTGATCGGCGTTATACCTTGTGGATTGACAATAATAAATGATAATTCGTAGGGTAAAGACTTTACTGCATTACCCATATCAGTTAATAAAGTTTCAGCCGATAATTCTTTCGCATAGGAATGTAAAGGCAACAATAAACCGCCCAGCAAAAGAAAGAGGGCGGATAACCAATGCTTCATTACTACTATTCTGCTACTGGTGAAGATGATGTTACATTTTGATTCAGCGTTGAATGACGCTCAAGCTCATATTGTTGTAACATCAGACCAAGTTGGCGATTACGTTGTTCTAGCTGCTCGGTTTGTGGATGAGCAAACAATTGATCATTAGATACATTTAAACTCACAGGCGACGCAGCCCCCATGATAGGTACCGTATTAAATATGGGTGAGTCAGATTTGACATCAGTTTCTATGCTAGACGTATTATAATTCTGAACACCTGCAATAACAGCTACGGCAACGCTCGCTGCGACACCAACTTGCGTCATCTGGTTAGCCCAAGGGCGAAGCTTACGCCAAAAAGGCATTAAACACCAGCTAGCAGGCGCAGGTTGTGACTCCGGTATTGCATTAGGCGCAATTTGGATAGGCTCACTTGCCAGCGCCTGCTCTACTTTGTCGGTAATATCAAGATGGATAACTTCGTTGATATCGCCTCTCAAACTGTCGCGGATAAGATGGTAGCTCTCCCATCGTTTCTGTAACGAAACATCTTGTAAAATGGTATGGATCAATTCTGAATCAAAGATCTCTCCATCCATTAAAGCGGAAAGTCTCTCTCTATGCATGCCAAAGTACCCTTCAGTAAAATGTGAACCACATTTAATTTCGTATTAGCGGTTGCACTTTATTATCAATAGCTTCTCTTGCTCGAAAAATGCGCGAACGAACTGTACCAACAGGACAATCCATAATAAGCGCTATCTCCTCATAACTTAGTCCATCTAACTCCCTAAGCGTAATTGCCAGACGTAAATCTTCAGGAAGTGACTCTATAGTCCGGAAGACTACTTTTCTCAATTCTTCTGACAACATTAAATTCTCAGGGTTCGAAATTTCTTTTAATGCATTAGAAGCCTCAAAATTCTCTGCATTAACTACATCCAAATCATTCGATGGCGGTCGACGTCCTTGAGATATAAGATAATTTTTTGCTGTATTTACAGAGATCCGGTAAAGCCAAGTATAAAATGCGCTTTCACCACGAAATGAACTGATAGCGCGATAAGCTTTAATAAATGCCTCTTGAGCTACATCCGGTACATCTCCCTGCGGCACATAACGAGAAACAAGGCTCACAACTTTATTCTGGTATCTAATAACCAGTAAATTAAAAGCTTTTTTATCCCCTTTTTGTACCCGTTCAACCAGCACCTGGTCTGTTAACTGCTCGCTCATTCGAGGTCACTTCTCCCGAAAATAAGCCTCATATTTTCCTTATTTGAACCCGCCATGTTTTCTCTCATTTGTAAGCAAGCTTTTTTTTGAGTGACAAAAACTCGCAAAGTTCCAGTTAATTTAAATTATTTATATTTAATCTAAGCTAAACCATTAAGAAAAGTTCTTTCAAGGCCATTGTATTTACTCTAAATAAAAGAATAGGCTAACATGGTAATTTACTCTATTCCGAAACCTTAGTAATAAAAAATTATGCCATCAACACAACATTATACGGATATTTTAATCATTGGTAGTGGCATCGCCGGTCTGTCGTTAGCACTTCGATTAGCGCCACAATACCAAATAAAGATACTTAGTAAAAACATTTCAACTGAAGGCGCATCTTACTATGCTCAAGGTGGAATTGCAGCGGTTTTTGATCAAACCGATAGTATAGAAGCCCACGTTAATGATACTTTAATTGCCGGTGCCGGGCTGTGTGATAAAAAAACCGTTGAATTTGTCGCTTGCAATGCCCGCCATTCTGTCCAATGGCTTATCAATCAAGGTGTTTTATTTGATAAAGAGCTAAATTTGGCCGGTAAAGAACAATATCATCTTGCAAAAGAAGGTGGCCATAGCCATCGCCGTATTCTTCATCATGCCGATGCAACAGGCAAGCAAGTAGAAACCACCTTGGTTGAAAAAGCCATCAAACATCCGAATATCACGATTAAGGAGCAGCATAACGCCATCGATTTGATCCGCTCAGATAAAGATCCAACAAGCGTGTTGCTTAATAGTGAAATAAGGGTGTTTCGGTGATTGAAGTAAATTTTACGCTGTTCTGAGATGGAAATTCCAAAGATCTGCGCTAAGGAGTAAGAAGGTATCATCAATAAAGGGTCTACGATTCCGTAAAATTTGGGTCATGCAACCGAGGCGCTTGATACCCGCGATGGCGTGTTCAACTGTAATACGGATGCCCGAGATTATTTTATTTTCTTGTTTTTGTTCAGGCGATAAAGGTCTTTTTCGAGTTCCTTTTTTTGGGATTTGTGTATTAGGATGCTGTTTATCTATACCTTGAAAACCGGTATCTGCCCAGATGGTTACCT
>NZ_NHNG01000588.1:0-791 GCF_002287155.1 Arsenophonus sp. ENCA | reverse complement strand
AATGATTGCTTTACATAAACGATTATCTCGTAACAGCCGCTCTTTGTTGATCATTTCAAACCTTTATTCTCTAAGTTAAACCTCTTTTTATTCTCAATAGCGTGACAAAAAATGCAAGTCTCTATTCAGCAACTAGTTTGATATAATTCGCCATATTCCTCCTGAGGTAACCATCTGGGCAGATACCGGTTTTCAAGGTATAGATAAACAGCATCCTAATACACAAATCCCAAAAAAAGGAACTCGAAAAAGACCTTTATCGCCTGAACAAAAACAAGAAAATAAAATAATCTCGGGCATCCGTATTACAGTTGAACACGCCATCGCGGGTATCAAGCGCCTCGGTTGCATGACCCAAATTTTACGGAATCGTAGACCCTTTATTGATGATACCTTCTTACTCCTTAGCGCAGGTCTTTGGAATTTCCATCTCAGAACAGCGTAAAATTTACTTCAATCACCGAAACACCCTTATTTCACTATTAAGCAACACGCTTAATGCTCGACGATTTCAGCAAAGCTTTTTTCGTCGGTGGCATCGTCTAGGGCGATTAATGCGGCTTCCAGTTTTGGATTGGCTGAAGTCTGTACCTCTGGTGGTGACGTTATCACCGTTTCTGCCTTTTGACGCCGTTTTTCGGTTTTCTCACGTAGCACATCTATCATTGATAGCCGTTTAAACGAAGCAGGCGCCATTCTAAGCGTTTTTTCTGTTGAATTTGCATCTTCGTATACCTCAAACAGCGAAAATAGCTCAGAGGCGCAAGGAAGCCGTCTAGCGAGACGATGAA
>NZ_NHNG01000050.1:0-4297 GCF_002287155.1 Arsenophonus sp. ENCA | reverse complement strand
TCATTTCTGGTGTCCAGCCATCGGCGCACAAAAGAACACACCGTATCCGATCGCATACAAGACGGTCACGACTTTCCCTGTGAAGATTTCTGAGCTTTAGTTTTTGTTCTTGTGAGAGATTAATGTTAATACCTATTAAATGGGCATTGCTCATGGAAAATCAAGCATCTTCAATGACGACGAGTATACATCATCACTATGAAAAAAATTAAAGCTAAGTTCTTTAACTTCAGAGAGTACTTCAATTGCGTGGCGTAAACCTGATTTATGGCCACGAGGCAGATCAATTTGAGTTACATCGCCGGTGATCACGGTTTTAGAGTTAAAGCCGATGCGGGTCAGAAACATTTTCATCTGTTCAATGGTGGTATTCTGGCTTTCATCAAGAATGATAAAAGCGTCATTGAGTGTGCGACCGCGCATATAGGCTAATGGCGCCACTTCAATCACATTGCGCTCAATCAATTTTTCTACTTTTTCAAAACCTAGCATTTCAAATAGGGCATCATAAAGTGGCCGTAAATAAGGATCAACTTTTTGACTAAGATCACCTGGCAGAAAGCCGAGTTTTTCGCCGGCTTCGACAGCAGGGCGAGTGAGTAGAATACGACGTATTTCTTGACGTTCTAAAGCATCAACCGCAGCAGCAACAGCGAGATAAGTTTTACCTGTTCCGGCAGGGCCAATGCCGAAAGTAATATCATGGCTATGTATATTAGTAAATATATTGAGCCTGATTCGCTGTACGTGGTTTGACAACGCCTCGTTTGATTTTAATGTTTACAAATTTGTCATAACTGACAACATTTTCAACGGATTGCTCAAGAAATTGACTTTCCATAATAGATAAGTGGATTTGTTCAGGGACAATGTCAGGGATAATGCCACGTATAGGGGCTGTATCAACATATAAGCGGCGTAAAATGTTGCTAGCTGCGTTGATATTAAGTGGTTTGCCAATCAATTTGAAACGGTTATTTCGACGATTAATTTCGATAGCGAGTCTACGTTCCAATTGCTTTATATTATCATCGAACGGGCCACAAAGGCTGATTAACCGTTGGTTATCGGCTGGCTCTAAAAATATTTCGCTGGTGGCAATTTGTGGATTATCTTTTGCGATCACTGAGTCTCTCTACTTAATATTAAGGTTGGTAATTTGCTACACCGAGCTCGTCTTCTTTGCGTGTCCGTGCAATAATCGATTCGGGTGATTCTTGGCTCCTTAATGCCATAGTATCTTCTGTTTTAACTACTTTACCGCGTAAAGAATTGGCATAGACATCGACAATTTCGACATCAACAAACTTTCCGATCATATTTTGGCTACCTTCAAAGTTTACCACCCGATTATTTTCGGCACGGCCGGAAAGTTCCATAATATTTTTACGTGAAGGTCCTTCAACCAGAATACGTTGAATGCTACCCAACATTGTTCGGCTATAATTCATTGCTTGCTGATTAATACGTTGCTGAAGTAGATAGAGGCGTTGTTTTTTTTCATCTTCGCAGACATCGTCAGGTAAATCAGCAGCTGGGGTACCAGGGCGTGGTGAGTAGATAAAACTAAAACTCATATCAAAATTAACATCGGCAATAAGCTGCATGGTTTTTTGAAAATCATCTTCTGTTTCACCCGGAAAACCAATAATGAAATCTGAGCTAATAAGAATATCGGGTCGTGCTTTACGTAATTTTCGGATAATGCTTTTATACTCAAGGGCTGTATGAGACCGTTTCATCATCGTCAAAATACGATCTGATCCACTTTGAACTGGAAGATGCAAGAAGCTAACAAGTTCAGGGGTATCTTCATAGACAGCAATAATATCGTCGGTAAATTCAATTGGATGACTGGTGGTAAAACGGATGCGATCAACGCCGTCAATGGCGGCAACTAGACGTAATAATTCGGCAAATGAACAAATTGCACCGTCAAAAGTTGTTCCACGATAGGCATTGACATTTTGACCCAATAAGTGAATTTCACGCACACCTTGCGCAGCTAATTGTGCGATTTCAAATAAAACGTCATCACATGGTCGGCTGACTTCCTCACCACGCGTGTAAGGAACGACACAAAATGAGCAGTATTTATTACAGCCTTCCATAATTGAAACATAAGCTGAAGGGCCTTCTGCTCGAGGTTCCGGTAATCGATCAAATTTTTCAATTTCTGGAAAACTGATGTCGACGATTGGGCTACGTGTACCTTTGACTTGATTGATCATCTCTGGTAAACGGTGCAAGGTCTGTGGGCCAAAAATAATGTCAACACTGGGAGCCCGTTGGCGAATGAAATCCCCCTCCTGTGAAGCGACACAACCACCAACACCAATAATAATATCCGGATTAACATCTTTTAGATTTTTCCAACGCCCTAATTGATGAAATACTTTTTCTTGCGCTTTTTCACGAATTGAGCAGGTATTTAGCAGTAGAATATCGGCTTCTTCGGCTGTCTCTGTTAATTGATATCCATGGGTGCTGTTGAGCAGGTCAGCCATTTTTGATGAATCGTATTCATTCATCTGGCAGCCCCAGGTTTTAATGTATAGTTTTTTATTCGTCAACATTTTGTATATCCGAAGTTTTCAGTAGCAAAATCTGTCATACTGGGAACATTATGTATTAAATTAGAAAATTTTGATATGTATTGTATTAGTTTGGGGCATCGGTGACCAGTATGTTGGATAGATTATTAGTAAATGACTTAAGAAAAACTAGGCCTACTATTAGATTGATGACTATTGATAGCTAAGTTGATATGAATAGAATAGATGAAAATTATGACATTGTAGTGGTTGGTGCCGGTATGATAGGTGCAGCCATGGCAATTGGATTAGCTAAAGAAGGTTGGCAGATCCTATTACTTGAACACACTAAACCTACACCTTTTGATCCGTTAGAGCAGCCTGATTTACGCGTTTCAGCGCTAAGTTATACTTCGGTGGATCTACTTAAGCAACTTGGTGTGTGGGATAGTGTTTTAAATATGCGCGCAGCCCCTTATCGAAGGTTAGAAACGTGGGAAGGGGAAAACTCACATGTGATGTTTGAAGCAGACAGCCTTGGTTTACCTGAACTGGGTTATATGGTTGAAAACCGTATTTTGCAATTGGCATTATGGCAGCAATTTTCTCAATATCCCAATCTTAGCTTGTTATGTCCGGCCAAATTGGTAGCAATGCAGCGTCAGAATCAACAGTGGGAAATGACTTTAAGTAATAATCAGCAACTATCGGCAAAGTTAATTATTGCGGCTGATGGAGCATGTTCTCAGGTGCGATCTTTAGCTGGCATTGGCAGTAGCGGTTGGCAATATAATCAATCATGTCTGCTTATTACAGTTAAGATGGAGCAACCGCAACAGGATATTACTTGGCAACAATTTTTTCCTTCTGGTCCGCGAGCATTTTTGCCGTTATTTGATCATTGGGCCTGTTTGGTTTGGTATGATAAGCCTGCCCGAATTAGACAACTGCATGCTATGTCCCTAGAGCAGCTTAAGCAAGAAATTATGGTAGCTTTCCCGGCTCGCTTTGGCTCACTGCAAGTTGTTGCTAAAGGGAGTTTTCCACTGACCCGCAATCATGCTAATCGTTATGTTGAAGAAGGGCTAGCGTTGATTGGCGATGCGGCTCATACTATTAATCCACTTGCTGGTCAGGGCGTTAATCTTGGTTACCGTGATGTTGATAGTTTGTTGAAAGTATTGATTAATGCTAAAACCTATTTATTACCTTTTTATGATCGAAAAACTTTACTTACTTATCAACAGGATAGGATGCCAGATAACAAATTGATGCAGGCAGGTATGGATGCTATTTATACACTGTTTAGTTCTCAGATAACCGGTGTAAAATCGGGCCGAAATTTAGCATTAATATTAGTACAACGATTAAATATAGTTAAGAAAAAGCTACTTAAATATGCTTTAGGTTTATAACATAAAGTCGATTATGATATTTTTTGACTGTTATGTTGTAAAACGTTGTTTTTCAGGTGGCCCATTCCCAGTCGAAACGCAACAAACCCATAAAACGTTATGCAGCCATTAGATGAGCTAAAAATACTTCATTTGGAGAAAAATAGCTCAACGATTTTCGTCCCCGAGTATTAAGTATGTGCTCAAGTTCTGCAATCTCGTTGTCCGTGACTGAGTTGAAGTCCGTTCCTTTTGGGTAAAAACGGCGGATAAGTCCGTTACTGTGTTCATTTAAACCACGCTCCCATGAGTGATAAGGCCTGGCAAAGAAGACATTAGCACCGGTGATCTCAGTTATCTGTTTATGCA
>NZ_NHNG01000427.1:0-793 GCF_002287155.1 Arsenophonus sp. ENCA | reverse complement strand
TCTTTTAAACGAACCTGAGAACCATCCGGATTAACTCGTAACAGGATATTGGCAAATTGTTCGGCATTATTTAGCCGCGTTTGAGCAATAATCGAAACATTCAGTCGTTGGCCTGCGATCGGTGGTGTGCCACCTAGCTGACCGGCAGCAACTTGGTTGTTTTGAATTTTTATGGCATTGATAACATCTTGAGTGGCCATATTGTATTTAACAAGTTTATCTGGATCTAACCAGATCCGCATAGCGTACTGAGTGCCAAACAGCTGGGTTTCACCGACCCCTTTTACTCGACTGATAGGATCTTTAATGTGAGAGTTAACATAATCAGCGATATCCTCTTGATTCATAGAGCCATCTTTAGAAATAAAAGTGACTACCATCAAGAAAGAACCGGTAGATTTATTAACATGGATGCCTTGCTGCTGTACTTCTTGGGGCAGTAATGGCATGGCCAATTGTAATTTATTTTGTACCTGTACTTGTGCAATATCGGGATCTGTTCCAGCTTCAAAGGTAAGTGTCAGACACATGTTACCCATTGCATCACTGGTTGACGACATATAAACCAGATTATCAATCCCATTCATATTCTGTTCGATAACCTGAGTAACGGTATTTTGTACTGTGGTGGCGTCAGCTCCAGGATAGGTTGCTGAAACCGATATAGCAGGTGGTGCAATGGTTGGATATTGCGCCACCGGTAATTTGATAATTGCCAATAGACCAGCAAGCATGGTAATAATGGCTATTACCCACGCGAATATTGGCCGTTCTATAAAAAACTGAGGCATTA
>NZ_NHNG01000678.1:0-4364 GCF_002287155.1 Arsenophonus sp. ENCA | reverse complement strand
CATAAACGATTATCTCGTAACAGCCGCTCTTTGTTGATCATTTCAAACCTTTATTCTCTAAGTTAAACCTCTTTTTATTCTCAATAGCGTGACAAAAAATGCAAGTCTCTATTCAGCAACTAGTTTAGTGTTTGGTTCAAAACAAAGATTAAAATGACATTTCATTTAAAAAATATTTTTTTACTTTCCCCTTGATGAATATTTTTATGTCCCCACTTTAATGAATAGCGTAGTTACCAATGGTCAATCTATCAACCTGTCACAAGGTGTCTCGTTAGGTAGATTTTTTTTGAGGTCAGGGAAAAAATCCCTTGAAAAAAATTCATTGAGCCTCATATAGGTTGGTAACTAGATTGGTTAAGAATTCCCTTTGGAGGCTGTTTAGATGGGTAAAATTATCGGGATTGACCTGGGTACAACTAACTCTTGTGTAGCTATTATGGATGGCACAAATGCGCGGGTATTGGAAAACAGTGAGGGTGATCGTACCACTCCTTCTATTGTTGCATATACTCAAGATGGTGAAATTCTTGTGGGGCAGCCGGCAAAACGTCAGGCCGTGACAAACCCACAAAATACATTTTTTGCCATTAAGCGTCTGATTGGACGTCGCTTTGAAGATGAAGAAGTTCAACGTGACATTTCTATTATGCCTTATAAAATCATTGCTGCAGATAATGGTGATGCTTGGTTGGATGTTAAGGGGCAAAAAATGGCTCCTCCTCAGGTTTCCGCTGAGGTGTTGAAAAAAATGAAAAAAACGGCTGAAGATTATCTGGGTGAACCCGTTACTGAAGCTGTTATTACTGTACCGGCTTATTTTAATGATGCTCAGCGTCAAGCAACTAAAGATGCAGGTCGCATTGCTGGTTTAGATGTAAAACGTATTATTAATGAACCAACGGCAGCGGCGCTTGCTTATGGTTTAGATCGTGAAGTTGGTAACCGTACCATTGCGGTATATGACTTAGGCGGTGGTACTTTTGATATTTCAATTATTGAAATTGATGAAGTTGATGGTGAAAAAACCTATGAAGTGCTGGCCACTAATGGTGATACTCACTTAGGTGGTGAAGACTTTGATAATCGTCTGATCAACTATTTGGTCGATGAATTTAAGAAAGAACAAGGTTTTGATCTACGCAATGATCCACTAGCAATGCAACGCTTAAAAGAAGCAGCAGAAAAAGCCAAAATTGAGCTCTCTTCTGCTCAGCAGACTGATGTCAATCTGCCTTACATTACTGCAGATGCAAGTGGTCCTAAACATATGAATATTAAGGTGACTCGAGCGAAGCTTGAATCACTGGTTGAAGATTTGGTTAAGCGCTCAATGGAGCCGCTGAAAGTTGCACTGCAAGATGCCGGCTTAAATGTTAATGACATAAACGACGTCATTCTGGTTGGTGGTCAGACGCGCATGCCAATGGTGCAAAAAGCGGTTGCTGACTTTTTCGGTAAAGAACCTCGTAAAGACGTTAACCCTGATGAAGCGGTTGCTATGGGTGCGGCGGTGCAAGGTGGTGTATTAGCTGGTGATGTGAAAGATGTCTTGTTACTTGATGTAACTCCACTATCTTTAGGTATTGAAACCATGGGTGGTGTAATGACAACGTTAATTGCCAAAAATACCACTATTCCGACTAAACATAGTCAGGTGTTTTCAACCGCAGAGGATAACCAGTCGGCAGTAACCATTCATGTATTACAAGGTGAACGTAAACGCTCAGGTGATAACAAATCATTAGGGCAGTTCAATTTGGATGGTATTCAAGCGGCACCGCGTGGTATGCCACAAATTGAAGTTACCTTTGATATTGACGCAGATGGTATCTTACATGTATCAGCTAAAGATAAGAATACTGGCCGCGAGCAAAAGATTACCATCAAGGCATCTTCTGGTCTGAAGGAAGATGAAATCCAAAGAATGGTAAGCGATGCAGAAGCAAATGCGGAATCAGATCGTAAGTTTGAAGAATTAGTTCAGGTACGTAATCAGGCTGATCAATTGATTCATGGTACGCGTAAACAAATTGAAGAAGCGGCTGATAAGTTACCTGCTGATGATAAAGCTAACATAGAGAAAGCCATTTCTGAGTTGGAAACTGCGGTGAAAGGTGAAGATAAAGCCATCATTGAAGAGAAAATTCAAGCTTTAGTTCAAGCTTCGGCCAAGCTACTCGAGTTAGCTCAACAGCAGGCTCAAGCAGGTACTGCTGGCGCAGGCGCCCAACCTAAACAAGATGATAATGTTGTTGATGCTGAATTTGAAGAAGTCAACGACAAGGATAAAGATAAAAAATAGTGGCCCTTAGCGGGCACAGTAATGGTGTTAAGGATCATTTCCTCTGTTACTGAAAACCGAGTACGGGCGTTGGGGGAACTCTACGCCCGTTTCCGTGTGTTAAGGGTAAAATAAATATGGCAAAAAGAGATTATTATCAAGTTTTAGGCGTTACTAAAACCGCTGACGAGAAAGAGATCAAAAAAGCGTATAAACGTCTGGCAATGAAGTATCATCCAGATCGAAATCAGGGTGATAAGGAAGCAGAAAGTAAGTTTAAAGAAATTAAAGAAGCTTATGAAATTTTAACAGATGCGCAAAAACGCGCTGCTTATGATCAATATGGACATGCAGCTTTTGAACAAGGTGGCATGGGTGGTGGATTTAGCGGCGGTTTTGCTTCGGGCGCTGATTTTAGTGATATTTTTGGTGATGTATTTGGTGATATTTTTGGTGGTGGTGGGCGTCAGCGATCGGCTCGTGGGGCTGATCTCCAGTACGAAATTACCTTAACCTTAGAGGAAGCAGTTCGCGGAGTCAGCAAAGAGATCCGTATCCCAACTTTAGAAAAATGTGATGTTTGTAACGGCAGTGGCGCTAAACCAGGCACAAAACCAGAAACTTGTTCAACTTGTCATGGAGCAGGTCAGGTTCAAATCCGGCAAGGATTTTTTGCAGTTCAACAAACTTGTCCAACTTGCCATGGTCGTGGTCAAATCATCAAAGAACCTTGCATTAAATGTCATGGTCATGGCCGAGTAGAGAAATACAAAACTTTATCAGTAAAAATTCCACCAGGGGTTAATACAGGCGATCGTATTCGCTTAAATGGTGAAGGTGAGGCCGGAGAAAACGGCGCGCCAGCCGGTGATCTATATGTTCAGGTCAATGTCGCAAGACATGCTATTTTTGAGCGCGATGGCAATAACTTATATTGTGAAGTACCCATTAATTTTGCGGTTGCGGCTCTAGGTGGTGAAATTGATGTACCGACACTTGATGGTCGGGTAAGTCTCAAAATTCCAGCTGAAACACAAACAGGAAAAATTTTCCGCATGAAAGGAAAAGGTGTGAAGCCTGTTCGTGGTGGTATGACGGGAGATTTAATGTGCCGTATCCTGGTGGAAACGCCGGTTAAACTAAATGAAAAACAAAAAGCATTGTTGAAGGAATTTGGTGAATCTTTGAATGGTGAAAGTGATGGCAGGAACAGCCCTCGTTCAAAGAGTTTCTTAGATAGTGTGAAAAAGTTTTTTGATGATCTGACCAAGTAACGATATTTAGCTAAATAGATAGAGCATCGATAGTCAGTGATCGGTGCTTTTTTTATTGATTAAAAATAAGAACATTCAATTTGATTTACGGAATAGAAGAGGTAGTTATAAAATTGCAGGTTAATTGTGGTTATTTAATTAATATAAGTTATTTAATTCGTTCAATTTATGCAAATTATATTTAAAAATTTTAATTTTCAAGATTAATTTTGCCTGTTTTATGCAAGCTTCCTGCTTAAATTTCTATATAAAAATAAATTAAGATTAATTCCAACAAGTTAAACGTGAGCTTAACAAAACTTTCTATACAATTTAGTTTTATTTTTAATTAATTTATTGGATTGGAAATAGTTATGTCAGCATCATTTGGAATGATAATCAGAGATTCGTTTAGACAATTTTATTTTAACAGACCCGCTATCACTACACAAAATTGTGAAGAATATTTGACAAATAAATTAACTAGCAGGTTTGAATCCGAATTAAAAAATAGTAACTACGTTCATAGAATTGATAAAAGACTTATTAGTGCGGCCAATATATATTGTTCAGTAGATAACGGTGAATTAGAAGCGATTTTTAATCGAAAATTTATTGCACTCAATTTGGATAAGTTAGATATAGCAAATTTGCAAAAATTTCAGCATTTATTAGATTGCATTAAGGGGGTAAAAAATACAGCAACTGTCTTGACCAACAAAATTACGTAGTAACCTGATGGTAGGATTCATCCCATTCTTCGTTCTTTCTGAGCATCGCATTCAGGATGGTCAACAGTTTGCGCATGCAGGCAACCAGAGCGACTT
>NZ_NHNG01000599.1:0-798 GCF_002287155.1 Arsenophonus sp. ENCA | reverse complement strand
ATAGTAACAAACAAAGAGAATCCCACCCGTGAATACGTCAAATCTATCATGGATGCCCGTTGGTCTGTTGAAGTTTATCATCGAGAAGTTAAACAAAATTGTGGTATTGAACGCTGTCAGGCTCGCACGAGCCGAGCGCAAAGAAATCATATTTTTCTCGCTATTTCTGCGTGGTTTGAACAACATAAACGTCGTATATCTGAAAAAATAACCCTTTATCAACAAAATTGGGACGTAATCAAAAATGCTATTGCTGAGCACATCCGTGTTTTATTAGCGTACCCAAATTAGTTTTGTGCGAAACTCGTGATAAAGAATTAGAATTTTTCATTGCCGATGAGGTTGATGTTTTAGCGTTTCGTGATGAACTTGCGAGTATGGAGCATCCATTTTTTGCATTGAAGAGGCTGTCGCAAAAGCTCATGTTATCGATTAAAATTTGCTTTATTCGTTTTAAACGCAGATCTTTTATGACCGTATTTACTCGCAAACTGGAATCGCCTTCTCACACCAAACGTAAGTTTGTCAAAGCGCAAAATCTACCTATCTTGGAGGGTTCTGTTTCCCTTTGCGATTATCTCAAGCAAATTGGTGAACGTAGGGCATTTATTGTCACAGAGATTTTGGATGAACAAGACTGGGTACCTTTCGAACGCTGTTATTCTTCAACAGGTAGAGCGCCGTATTCTCCTCGTTCAATGATGGGAATTTTGCTTTATGGGATCATGAAAGGGCATAGTTCGCTCAGAGCACTTGAAAATCTGGCGCGTTTAGATTTGGGATGTATTTTTGTCAGCC
>NZ_NHNG01000731.1:0-4378 GCF_002287155.1 Arsenophonus sp. ENCA | reverse complement strand
GTATGGCACCGGCAGTGATGTGCGAAATGTGGAAGATAACACGCCGCACCTGGTTATCTACGACTACCAAGACTCGCGCAGCGGGCGTTGCCCGAGCGAATTCCTGGTAAACTATACGGGGTATCTGCAAGTTGATGGCTACGCGGGTTATCATGGCACGGAAGCTCAACTCGTTGGCTGCATGGCGCATGCGCGCCGTAAATTTGAAGAGGCTCGGCGAGCCCAGCCGAATACCAAAGTAGGCAAAGCCATTTGGGCCTTAGGGTTAATTCAGAAACTGTACCGGATAGAAAAAACGTGTCAAGGGCTTTCTCCTGAAGAGATTTACCGACGGCGACAGAGCGAAGCGCGTCCATTGATGGAGGAGTTTGAAGCCTGGTTATCAAAGACGAAGGTGCTCCCGAAAGGCTATCTGGGTAAAGCCATTGGTTATTGTCAAAAACAATGGCCAAAGCTGATGCGCTATCTGGAGGATGGTCGTTTGAGTATCGACAATAACCGCGCCGAACGGGCGATAAAGCCTTTTGTAATTGGTAGAAAAAACTGGCTGTTTGCCAATACGGAATCCGGTGCCCATGCCAGCGCGCTATTGTACAGCCTGGTGGAAAGTGCACGTATCAATGGACTTAACCCATACGATTATCTTTTGGCGTTGCTGACGGCGCTAAAATACCCAGATGAGGATATCGACTGGAACGCACTACTACCCTGGAAAATCACCTTACCTTAAACCACGCAGCAGCGCACTGTGTGGTTCCAATGACGCTTACATATTAACTTTCTTTAAGATATTTTCTTTTTTTCGCTGAATATTCTTTTCGTTAATTTGCGCATCTTCCGTAAAGAATTCAGTAACAGGAAGCGTCACAGTCAACTCAATATCTTGAGGGAGTAAACCTGAAGTTAAAAGCGCATGGTGAATGGCGAGTCGGTTGAGCGCGCTGTATTGGTAGGACACATGCGTTGTTTCAATAACAGAACTACTCCCGATATCGAAAGTATATTTTTTATCATCAACTAAATAATTGAATACTGGATTATTACTCAATATCTCAGTATTCCAACCTTCTTTAAAGCTATTCGGTGATATATGTGTCACTATCTTTTCATTTTCTAGCCAGGCTAATTTAACGCTAGTAGAACCATCATCACAGGCAATTTTCAACATAAATAAACCCAATAAAGTAATTATATCTTACATAACTTAACTCAAAATGAGTTAATATTTAAATAAAATCTTATTTTGAGAATTAATTAAAATAAAATATTGCATAAATAAATAATAATATTAACTTAACCATCTCAAAATGAGTCATTAAATTACTACTTTAACTCATTACAACTCAAATTGAGAAAATAAAATAATAAAACCTCAAACTGAGGCTTATAAATAAAAAAAATACACTTTTGTTACATTAAGATAATAACAATCTTACTCACTTTGAGCTTGCTGTCTTTAGTTATATCTTTTTCTTGTTTCGTCGTGGTAAACGTCGCAAATTATCGTCAACATCGGCTTGGGTGACTTTTCCTACTATCTGACCGTCTTTGTCATAACGAAACGCGCCTAACTGGATAAGTACCCGATAATCAGCGTGATAACCAATACTACCTAAACAGGCTCTTAAACGCCTTCTGGCTATCTGTAACTCCTTTTCCTTCACTTCTTGCCACATATCTTGTTGTATACCAATTTTCATTGGGCATAACTTGCCATCAGGAAAAAGATAAGGCCAAAAAGTGGTTATCTGTAAGATGGCTTCTTCTAACGGCAATCGTTTTTTAGGTGGTTTAGGGGTTTTAACCTTCACTACCTGTTTAGGTTTTTCAACCTTCTTGGGCTGAGGTTTTGCTACCTTTTGGGGTTTCGGTTTTTTTGCCTGTTTTTTAGGTGTAGCATTCACCCAGACCTTTTTACGGTAAACTGAGTTACTTTGGGGCTGCTCTTCCTGTGAAGCCTTTCTAGGGGGATTGAGAGTTAATTTCTGGCGTTCGGTCATAATTTTAATCTTTAAACAGGTTACTCATTTCAGTATCAGTGAGACCCGTTGATAGTTTCACGATATCTCTTTCTACGCCTTTCTCAAGAAGTTGGCGCGCTATCTTCATCGATGCCTGTTTTTCGCCCTTTTGCATCCCCTTTTGTTCACCAATTTGAATCCCTTCTTGAATTCCTTCAATTTTACCTTCTTGAAGGCCTTCTGCTTTACCTTGTTGTATACCTTTTTGAATTCCGATCTCTTCAATTTGTTGAGCAATAGTCATAAGTGCTCCTTCGTGTTTCTCTGATTGTTTGGCTATCTCAGTGATAAATTCCATTGGTTTTTTGGCGTTACCTTCCTGAATGAGATAGTTAAACAACGTTATCACTTGATTATCGGTATAATAATTATACGACAACAGCGTAACGATTTCATTCATAAGCTCCGTCATATCGCGTCTTCGAATGTGCTTCTGTATCAGGGTCAACAAAGCCATTCGCTTATGCTTCATAATCTCACCATCTTCAAGTGTGGTGACATCGGCTAACTTAAAGGGATTGGTGTAGATACGCTCTGCGAGTTTTCTGTCATGAAAACAGTCAAGCCAATGAGTGCTATAGGGATAAGGAATTTTTTCGCCTGTGTAAAACAGGATAGGAAACACTAACGGTAATTTTTTGTGGCCAGCCTCTAAATGTTTTTGCATAGCGGCCATACTATAGCGCATCAATCGCCAAGCCATGAGCTTATCAGGCGTGGATTGGTGCTCAATTAATACGTAGATATATCCTCTTCCTTTCGTTGTGCTGACGGAATAGAGAATATCACTCTGGTAATTCTTCATATTACTATCGATGAATGAGCCAGATTCTACTTTGATGCTATCCGAGTCACACAATGCCTTAATCTCATCAGGTAACCAGATATCGAAGAAATCTTTAGCCGTTTCTTTCTCACTTAAAAACTGCTTGAATACACTATCGTGTGGGGTTGGGGTAAATTTTTTACTCATCCGATATCTTCAATGATGGCTAGCGTCAGATTGAATTATGGCAAACAAACAGGCTATATTAAATACTCTATTTATTCATTACATATCAGACATCATAATCCAGCCATACAAAAACGCACCATATCTTCTCAGGTGCGTTTATTTTTTGTTACGGGTATTCTCTTTCATGCTAATCACAAGAAAACCGCTCAAAATCGATTACAGGCGGTTTTATGGGCGTTCCTGAATCAATCCTATGCCGTTTTTTCATGCTCAACAACTTTGGCTAGAATATTTACCAACAATTTATTGATGATAAGTGTCTTCTTCGCTCTGGTCGCGGAAACATACAGCAAATTCACTTCATCTTTAAAGGCTGCTTTGTTCATTTCAGGGTCAAAAAGATTATTTGGAAAGTCATGATTGATTTCGACAATATCCCACTCCAGTCCCTTTGCGCGGTGGGCAGCGGTAACCGTAACCGTTGCTTCATCTTCACTGTCTACCGTTCGTTTGCGTAAAATATCCACTTTCTTGGGTAACGGGGTAAATTTTTCGATGATTTTGATAGATTGCAACATTTCCTGGTCACCACTAAGCCTGTTGCTTAATAGTGAAATAAAACTGCTTTCAATAAAAACAAGTTAGATACATCTAAAAAACACAAAAATAGGTTATTTTTTAATCTTATATAGGTCATTTTTAATTCAAAAATTGATTATTTTATCATCAATAGCTGGTTTTTTTGTAAGTCACAATTAATTTTGCTATTGAGCAACAGGCTTACTGGCATTCGCCATGCGCTTATAATTCGAATAATCGTGATATTCTGTGTAAAGCCGTTGGTTACTCATCTTCTTTCGTTTACCGAGTGAAAACCAGTGAAGGTTAATTAATTCATCGATACGATAAGCCGCTATCCCGTTGACCCAGTAAATAGTCCCTTTTTTGCTACTGGCTTCCAGCGCCGAACCAATTACGCCTGCTATCGTTCGACTGAGTATGGCGTGGTGAGGAAAGCCTTGCTTAGGTATATCAATGAGCATGTTATCTTTTTCACCTCTGCCAACCACCTTATATCTTGATCATTGACTGTCAAAGGTTAATGATCCCCAACTGATCATTGGGATGTTACCGGTGAGTTTGTACGCTGCCTTAAGCTTAGAGCTTGTACCTCAGATTAAACCCTGGTGACATATTCATCATCGTCTTCAAAACCGAACGGTATCTTGTGCTACGAGCACGTATTTATAAGGAAGGTTAGGACGATATATTCAATTATCTGTTTTTCATGAGAGAATTTACCATGATCAAAACCTCAGTGGGTATTGATGTCGCTAAATTAAAATTCGATGTTGCAGTATGGGTTGAGAGAAAAAAATATAAAACAAAGGTGTTTTCAAAT
>NZ_NHNG01000675.1:0-4378 GCF_002287155.1 Arsenophonus sp. ENCA | reverse complement strand
AAGGCAGCGAAATAAGACGGGATAAATAGAAAAGAATTTTTCTGGCGGTAATAGCGCGGTGGTCCCTCCTGATCCCATGCCGAACTCAGAAGTGAAATGCCGTAGCGCCGATGGTAGTGTGGGGTCTCCCCATGTGAGAGTAGGGAGCTGCCAGACTTTAATTATGTTAAGAAAGCCACCCAAGGGTGGCCTTTTGACGTTTTATTGTTTGATTTTGTAACTCTTATCTATTCTCTATATATCTACATTAATAGACTATATAATTACTATATATTAATTGAGTTTTGATATATGCATTCTGATAATCATAATGAATTAAAAAAATATAATACTTTTAGTCTTGATGCTAAGGCAAAAGCAATATACTCCGCTACTTTAGTAGAAGAGTTGCTTATGTTATGGAAAAATGCACGACTAAAAGGGTGGCCTATTTTATTATTGGGCGGCGGGAGTAATGTTCTCTTCATTAGTGACTTTGATGGCCTGGTTATTTTAAATCGAATTATGGCGTTAGAGATAACTGAATCAGCTAAGGAATGGTTTATTCATGTTGGCGCAGGAAATAATTGGCATCAATTGGTTGAAACACTTATAAAAAATGGCATCTATGGATTAGAAAATATGGCGTTAATTCCGGGATCTGTAGGGGCTGCGCCTATACAAAATATCGGTGCTTATGGTATGGAATTTAAAGATGTATGTCACTATGTCGATATTGTCAATCTGAATAATGGCCAACAATATCGTTTAGATGCCGCTGAATGTCAATTTGGTTATCGGGATAGTATTTTTAAGCATAAATATCGTGAAAATTTTGCTATTGTTGCAGTTGGTCTGAAGCTTAACAAGCTATGGCAACCCAGATTAACATATGCTGGTTTGACTTTTTTAGCAGCACCAACAGTGACAGCGGAAACTATCTTTGACGCTGTTTGTAAAATCCGGCAAAGTAAGTTACCTGATCCATTTTTGGTAGGAAATGCGGGTAGTTTTTTTAAAAATCCCGTTATTTCTAGTATGGCGGCAAATGAAATAAAGGCCCATTATCCTCGATGTCCAGAATATCCTCAAATCGATGGTACAGTAAAGCTTGCTGCTGGATGGCTCATTGATCAATGTGATCTAAAGGGTTATCAATGTGGTGGCGCGGCAGTACATAAGGAGCAAGCATTGATTTTAATTAATAAAAATAATGCGACTGGAGAAGATATTGTAGATTTAGCCCGTTATATCCGAAAAAAGGTTATAGAGAAATTTGCTATTACACTAGAACCAGAAGTGCGTTTTATTGGTAAATATGGTGAAGTAAATGCTATGGATACTATTTCATGAAAGATGTAACTATTCCTTTAAAACTCATCAAAATACTTTCTGATGGTAGTATACATTCAGGCGAGCAGTTGGGTGAATTACTTGGCATGACGCGAGCTGGTATTAATAAACATATTCACACACTACGTAAATGGGGTATTGAGGTTAATACTATTACTAGTAAGGTTTACCAACTTACTAGAAAAATGGATTTATTAGACTACGAGCGAATTTATGGTTTAGTGAGACGCGGAAATATAATAGTAAAACCGGTTATTAATTCTACCAATCAATATCTACTTGAGCGCATTGATCAATTAAGTTCTGGTGATGCTTGTGTTGCAGAATATCAAACAGCCGGTAGAGGGAGGCGTGGTCGATATTGGGCTTCTCCTTTCGGCTGTAATCTTTATTTATCATTGTATTGGCATTTAGACCAAGGGCCGGCTGCTGCCATGGGTCTAAGCTTGGTTGCGGGGATTGTGATAGCTGAGACCCTTAATAAATTGAGCGGTAGTAATATAAAAGTTAAATGGCCTAATGATCTTTATCTTAATGAAAAAAAGCTTGCAGGTATTTTAATTGAAATGGTAGGTAAAACTGGCGATGCGGCACATATTGTGATTGGTATTGGGATTAATATTGCAATG
This sequence comes from Arsenophonus sp. ENCA, assembly GCF_002287155.1. Taxonomy (NCBI): domain Bacteria; kingdom Pseudomonadati; phylum Pseudomonadota; class Gammaproteobacteria; order Enterobacterales; family Morganellaceae; genus Arsenophonus; species Arsenophonus sp. ENCA. The sequence goes on along the minus strand of NZ_NHNG01000675.1, from coordinate 2,417 downwards.
AGTCGTAATTATGAAACAAATATTAATCAAGGATGGATTAATCTTGAGCAGGCTGGTATTCAAATAGAAAGAAATGTGATCGCAGGTCAGATCATTATGGCATTACGTCATGAATTAGTGCAATTTGAGAAATATGGTCTTGTTCCTTTTATTAAGCGTTGGCTGGCGTTGGATAATTTTTTACATAAAAAAGTAAGATTACATATTGGTGATCACCTTGAAATCGGTATCGTGAAAGGTATTAATGAACACTGCGCAATTTTGTTAGAACAAAATGGTGAAATTGTTTCTTATATAGGTGGTGAAATTTCATTAAGGCCAGATAATTAGAACAATTGAGTCGAAGCTAATCATCGACTCAATGTTTGAAATTATTTTCTTAATCTAACATTTGTAATTGAATGATTAGAGCCTTTAGTCATGATCAAACTGGCTCTTTCTTTTGTTGGTATTATATTCTCTTCCAAATTTATTTTATTAATTTCTTCCCATATTGTTTTAGCTGTATTGATCGCTTCTTCTTGCTCTAATTTAGAATAATGGTAGAAATAGGCGTGAGGGTCGGAAAAAGCGCCTTGGCAAAATTTCAAAAATCGACTGATATACCATTTTTTCAATAAATTTTCCGGGGCATCAACATAAATTGAAAAATCGACAAAGTCAGATACGAAAACATGATGGGGAGCATGTGGATAATCCATTCCGCTTTGCAAAACGTTTAAACCTTCCAAAATAAGAATATCAGGCTGCTCAATCACTTGCTTTTTATCGGGAACGATATCATAAGTAAAATGGGAGTATACCGGAGCGGTAACCTGTTTGACTCCAGATTTTATATCAGAAACAAATTTTACTAAACGGTGCATATCATAGGATTGCGGAAATCCTTTTTTCTTCATTATTCCACGTTCGTTTAAAATCTGATTTGGGTATAAGAAACCATCTGTTGTAATAAGATCAACTTTACGATGCTCGGGCCACCGACTTAATAAAGTTTGTAATAGGCGAGCTGTGGTACTTTTACCAACTGCAACACTGCCTGCAATACCGATAACATAAGGTACTTTAGTACCATTAGTACCTAAGAATTGTTGTAAAACTGTTTGTCTACGTAAATTTGAACTGATATAGAAATTAAGTAGCCGTGAAATAGGAAGATAAATTTTATTTACTTCATCCATTGAAATTTCATCATTGATACCCTTCAGTTCCAGCAGCTCTTTATCCGTTAGTAGCTCTAGTGGAACAGAATCACGTAATGTTGCCCAATGTTCACGGTCAAATTCTAAATAAGGTGTTATTGAAAAGTTTTGTTGTTGTTTCATAAGTCAACATTTACCTGTGTACAGGTTGTCATAATCATTCATAACCAATAAAAAAATAGATTGCATAATAACGATTGAATATCTTTAGGCGTAGAGTTTTTTCTGTTTTTTTGTATTAATTAAATAATTGATCACAATTCATCCGTTTTTTATTTTTAGCAATGAAATAATATTGTATCTTTTACGATACGTTTTTATTAGTGAGAAAAATTTGATGTCATTTTTCACTAGAGTAAATAGTAAATAAAAAATTTATACTGTTGAGTATTTAAACATTTACTATAGAAAAAAGCAGCAAAAAAGGTTAAAGTGAGTGTTTTATAAGCAAAAGAACAAATATTTTAATTTTTTTGTTGCAACATGCTCGTTCTCTACCTAGAATGCGCAGCACCTGATGCCGGCATAGCTCAGTTGGTAGAGCAACTGACTTGTAATCAGTAGGTCCCGAGTTCGACTCTTGGTGCCGGCACCATTAAAAATTTGGATATAAGTAAAAGGTGGGATTCCCGAGCGGCCAAAGGGAGCAGACTGTAAATCTGCCGTCACAGACTTCGAAGGTTCGAATCCTTCTCCCACCACCATAAGTTTCATCTTAAGTGTTCAGCTTAAAATGCTACCTCGATGCAAAATACTTAAGATAAAATTTGCAGCTGATTAAAGTCAGGTAGCCGAGTTCATGGCGGGCATCGTATAATGGCTATTACCTCAGCCTTCCAAGCTGATGATGCGGGTTCGATTCCCGCTGCCCGCTCCAAGATGTGCTGATATAGCTCAGTTGGTAGAGCACGCCCTTGGTAAGGGTGAGGTCGGCAGTTCGAATCTGCCTATCAGCACCACTCCTAGAATATGTTCTTAATTGTTCCCTGATTTTTTTCCTGCGAAAAAACAAGAAACGAGTATATGACTTTTACTGCTTGGTTAATGTGGTGTAACCACCGATTCCGTGTCTTAGAGGGACAATCTAATGTCTAAAGAAAAATTTGAACGTAAAAAACCGCACGTTAACGTTGGTACAATCGGCCACGTTGACCATGGTAAAACAACTTTAACTGCAGCAATCACCACTGTATTAGCGAAAACTTATGGCGGTAG
>NZ_NHNG01000560.1:0-4418 GCF_002287155.1 Arsenophonus sp. ENCA | reverse complement strand
GAGCACATACTTAATACTCGGGGACGAAAATCGTTGGGCTATTTTTCTCCAAATGAAGTATTTTTAGCTCATCTAATGGCTGCATAACGTTTTATGGGTTTGTTGCGTTTCGACTGGGAATGGGCCTAATAGGTTAGGCGCCATTATGTCGCAGATAGGTAAAGCTTCATGACATAAAAACTCAGCCACACCCGGGGCAACAATACAGCCTTTTTCAGCATGTCCCATTACCGGATCACAGAAATAGCAAGCAGCAGGGTTACTTGTTTTTATCTGTTTAACAATATCAACAATCGCTTTACCTTGTTCGGCAGAACCAATATAACCCGTCAGAACCGCATCACAATGTTTTAATTGGTGGATCTTAGCAATTCCGTTAACAATATCTGTTAAATGTTCAGGGGGCATAACACTACCTGTCCATTGTGGATATTGTGTATGATTAGAAAATTGCACCGTATTCAGGGGCCAGACATCAATTCCCATCCGTTGCATGGGAAAAACCGCGGCACTATTACCCGCATGGCCAAAAACAACATGCGACTGAATTGATAGAACACTTTTCATATATCACTCATTTTATTTTTGATAATACTCGCTGTTACAAAACAAAGTCGTTACTTTCTAAACAAGCAGTTAACACATTAGTAATTAATCTAATAAATACCAATAAGTTAATCGCTATGTTAGACAAAACTTATAGTGATTAAATTTACCCTACTATGCCCCATTATTGCCAATTAACTAAGCAGTAATGTTTTTTACCACGCCTGATCAAAGAATAACGGCCAAATAGACGATCTTGCTCAGTAAAAACATATTCAGCATCAATACATTTCTTACCATTAATTGCGACCGCATTTGAGCTTATCATCGTTCTTGCCTGACCACGTGACGGGACCAATTTCGCCTCGACTAATGCCTGCTGTAAATCTGCCCCTGAATTTAATTTGATCATAGGCATGCCATCTTGCGCCAACTGAGCAAAATCAGCTGCAGTTAATGCAGCAATCGTATCGGAAAATAAGCTTTCAGTGATCCGTTTGGCAGCCTGTAAGCCCTCATCGCCATGTACTAACTGGGTAACTTGCTCCGCTAATACATACTGTGCTCGTGGGGCTTTACCACTGTTTTGATCCTCACTTTGCAAGGCGTCAATTTCTTCAATTGGCATAAAGGTAAAAAACTTAAGAAAACGGTACACATCCGCATCAGCAGTATTAACCCAAAATTGATAAAACTTATATGGGCTGGTTTTTTGCGGATCTAACCAAACCGCCCCCGCTTCGGTCTTGCCAAATTTAGTTCCATCAGATTTAGTAATTAACGGCACCGTCAAACCAAAAACCTGTTGTTGATGTAAACGTCGAGTGAGATCAATGCCTGAAGTAATATTGCCCCATTGATCAGAGCCGCCTATCTGTAATTCAACATTATGTTGGTGACAAAGGTTGGCAAAATCATAAGACTGAAGCAAATTATAGGAGAACTCAGTAAAAGAGATACCTGCATCATCGCGCTCAAGTCGTTGTTTAACAGCTTCTTTATTGATCATTTGATTAACAGAAAAATGTTTACCGATATCGCGCAAGAAGGTCAAGACATCCATTTGACCAAACCAATCATAATTATTAACTACCTTAGCGCTATTTTTACCACAATCAAAATCAAGAAATGGCGAAACCTGTTGACGAATTTTTTCTACCCATTGCTGCACTGTTTCACTGGTATTTAATTTACGCTCAGTGGCTTTAAAACTTGGATCGCCAATTAAACCTGTTGCCCCACCCACTAAGGCTACTGGTTGATGTCCCATTTGCTGGAAACGCTTTAAACATAGTAAAGGAACCAAATGCCCTAAGTGCAAGCTATCAGCGGTTGGATCAAATCCACAATAGAGCGCTACTGATCCCTGGGATAGTTTCTCTATTAATGCCCTTTCATCCGTTAGCTGAGCTATTAAACCCCGCTCTTGCAATTGTTCAATTAGGTTCTTGCTAACCATCAATAACTCCATCAATTTTTTTATTTCGTCGATTTTGTGGATAAATATAATATAAATAAGCGCAATAGAATAAAACGCGAGTCAAATAAGTGCCAGTTAAAAAATCATTTTTTCGTTTATGGCGCCAAGCGATCAATTTGCCAATGATCATGTTGCCATTGATACAAAAATCGATCATGTAGCCGTTTAGTGCCACCTTGCCAAAATTCAACACTGTTAAATCTGACGCGATATCCGCCCCAAAAACTAGGTAAGGGAATTTCACCATTTTTAAATTTTTGTTTTAATTCAAAAAATTTATTTTCTAATAGACTTCTAGCAGAAACTTTTGCTGATTGTTGTGAAGCCCAGGCGGCTATTTGACTATCTTTTGGTCGACTATGAAAATATTTTATTACCTCAAGTGGAGTAAGTTTTTCTGCCTCACCCAAGAAGCAAACCTGACGCTCTAACTGATACCAGGGAAATAGTAAACTGACTTTATTGTTATGAGCGATATGTTGTGCCTTACGACTAGATAAATTAGTATAAAATATCAGTCCATTTTTATCATAATGTTTAAGTAATACAATGCGCTGGTATGGTTGTCCATCGCTGTTTACCGTTGCAACACACATGGCTGTTGGATCGGCTAATTTTGCTTCATAAGCCTGCTTTAACCAACGCTCAAACAATACTAATGGCTGGTCGGTTAAATCCTTACGTCTTAAACCACCTTGGGTATATTCCCGTCTTAAACTAGCAATATCCAACTGAATTTTTTCTACCATTTTTTTGCCTCTGTCTTGTTACGATAGATATCATGTTATTCACTATTGGCCGGATAAATTGCGCCTAATACTGTTTCCTGGTTAGCGCCAGTAACAGAGGGTAAATTGCCTGGCAAACCCGATAAGGTACGAGCCGCTAGCCAAGCAAAAGCCAAAGCTTCGACATTATCTCCACTCAAACCATATTTATCTGTTGATGCCACCACAATATTGGTTAACAATTCGCTTAACCTTGCCATAAGATAGCTATTTTTAGCTCCTCCACCACAAACCAACAAACAATCGGCTTTGTCATAAAGCAAAACCTGATCAACGATTGAACGGATGGTTAATTCTGCCAAAGTGGCCTGTACATCCTGGGCTGATAAGTTTAAGTACGATGTCAGATATTTTTGTAACCAAGCAGAATTGAAATATTCTCTACCTGTACTTTTGGGGGCTGGCCGCTTGAAATAGGGATCCGCTAGCATTTCAGTTAGCAGCGACTTATTTGCCTGCCCTGAGCGCGCCCAATCGCCGTTATTATCATAAGGTTTATTTAGATGCTGATTGGCCCAGATATCCAACAACATATTTCCAGGTCCGGTATCATAGCCTTTAATTATTGAATTCCCAAATAAAGTAGTGAGATTAGCAATGCCACCAATATTTAAAATAATACGATTTTGATCAGGATGACTAAGTACCTTGTGATGAAAAGCAGGTACTAAAGGTGCACCTTGCCCACCATACGCCATATCTCTACGACGAAAATCGCCTACTACAGTGATGTTAGTTAACGCAACAATTCTATTATTATCGCCTAATTGCAGAGTAAAAGGCCGTTGGCAAGTAGGTTGGTGCCAAACTGTTTGCCCATGACACCCTATCGCGGTAATATCTGTGGCCGATAATAATTGCTGTTTTAATAGGTTATTGATCGCTTCACCATATAACGAACCGAGCTGATAATCAATTTCACCTATTGTTGCTAAGGTGACCGCTTGACCTTGACATATAGACAAGACTTGATTTTTTAATTCAGTGGGAAAAGGAAAGGAAATCGCACCTAGCTGAATCACATTTTTGTCATCAATTTCAGCCAAAACAACATCAACCCCATCGAGACTGGTACCTGACATCACCCCTATATAGCGACCTGCTTTCATGTTTGACCTCTGATTATTTTATCTATACTTAGTTTTAGTCATTCAATATACTTATTGGCATATTTTTTCACTTCAAACATTTAACTCATTGAAATAAAATAAAAAACGACAGTTTAAAAATATTTAAATTAAAAATAAATTAATTAAGCTGAATTTATTACTTTAAGAAAAAATTATTAATGTTTAGACTATATTTAGATTGTAGAAAGTAAATTAATTTTGCTATTTGTCTGATTATCCAGTTCGTTTATATATAATAGGGCACCTCAAAAAACTCAAGATTTTCAATTAACCCTTGGCTTTCATTCTAAATAATTAGATTTTTTTTGATTATCACGCTACTGATTCTATCGCACATTGCCCTGGCTAGGGCCATTTGACCCATTCTGGGCGTCAGAAAGCCACGATGCACGCGCTCTGGAAGTACGCCAACCGCTTTAGGTTGTAACATGCTGCCATCATCGTCATGGCAAAATTAGCGCGCACCTGTCCAAT
>NZ_NHNG01000704.1:0-801 GCF_002287155.1 Arsenophonus sp. ENCA | reverse complement strand
GCTTACTTTTTATACCACCTTCCTTAGTACACTGGATGCGAAAATGGTGAATGGGGTTGTAAATAATCATTAAGGAGTAACTGTCATGCTTAACATACTCTGCTCTATCTGTAGAGGGTAAGTATAAAATACTTTCACTGGTGATTTAAATTACAACTGTTTTTTCAGCGACTTAGAACCTGTTAAGAAGATGAAATAATGGTGTTGGTTATAGTTTGATTTCTACAAATCATACGAAAAAATTAAGGTATTGGGTCAATTAACCCAATAAAGATTCTAACAAAAATAAAATTTACGAGAGCTATCAATTATGTTTGATAACCTTTTTTACCCCCGATAATGAAAAAAGAGCGGTGAGACTGACAGAACTTGTCGCGGACAATTCCACTGCAGTCGGTAGTATTTCACAACAACATGCTAAATATGAAATAGCAATAAATAACGCCAATGAAGCGATACGCAAAGCTTACAAGGTTGTTGGAACATCAATAAAATTTCATGATATCGATTTTGTTCCCGAGTCAAAAACGCACAAAATTTTAATTAGTGTCGCTGATGTTATTACGCCGATGCTTACATATGGCTTCGCTAACAAAGCATTATCGCTCGCAGCAAAATCATATCTTCTACAACAAGGTCGTATCGGGGAAGCCGCCTTTATTAAACTGGTTGGTCTACCAAAATGGTTTAAGGTAGGCACTGTATTAGGTGGGATCGCAGCGGTTGTCCTGGTTCAAGGGATCCTGGATTCAGTCACTGGGGCGGTGCAACGGAAAAATTTGCAGGATAAAATTAAAGAGT
>NZ_NHNG01000573.1:0-4420 GCF_002287155.1 Arsenophonus sp. ENCA | reverse complement strand
AGCACCCACGACAGTCAGCATTTCGAAAGGGTCATTGACAAGGCCAACACCAATCGCAATATCTACGCCGACCGAGGCTATCCCTCTGCGGAGCGGGAAGCTTGGCTGAAGGCAAACGGCTATAGGAGCCAGATTCAGCGTAAAGGCCATCGAAACAAACCGTTGTCCAAGACTCAGCAAGGGCGAAACCACAGGATTGCAAAGACTAGGGCACGGGTTGAACATGCATTTGCGGCGATGGAACAAATGGGTAGAAAACTGATCCGCACCATTGGACAGGTGCGCGCTAATTTTGCCATGACGATGATGGCAGCATGTTACAACCTAAAGCGGTTGGCGTACTTCCAGAGCGCGTGCATCGTGGCTTTCTGACGCCCAGAATGGGTCAAATGGCCCTAGCCAGGGCAATGTGCGATAGAATCAGTAGCGTGATAATCAAAAAAAATCTAATTATTTAGAATGAAAGCCAAGGGTTAATTGAAAATCTTGAGTTTTTCGAGGTGCCCTATATTGATTTTTAATAAATTACCTGAAAGTTGAAAAAAAAATAATAAAACAACACTATATCTTAAATAAATAATACCAAATAAAATAAGCTAATAAGTCAACAAATAATTTAAAAATAAAAATTATAGCAACGTAATAAATTAATACATCGGCTATTAGCAATAATAAAAAAACAATTGTTATGCATTACTAATGCATAACTTGTAAATGAAAAATATCCGTTCAGTTTACAATATTATGATAACAAATAGCTTATAACAACATCAGCGATTAGTTATAATTGAATAGCTACTATAAAGTTAACTGAACGATATTTTCAAGCCGTCAGCAGTTGACACTAAAGTAACGTAATCAATTATATTGTAAATTTTAATTAATAAACCAACTATATAAATTGAAATAATAGTCAGGTTCACGTTATATTAATATCAGTAATGAACGGTTTTTAAACTTAAAAAGAGGCTTATATGCGCTTACTTCATACCATGTTACGGGTTGGCGACCTGCAACGCTCAATTCATTTTTATACTGAAATATTAGGTATGCGTCTATTACGCACAAGTGAAAATCCTACATACAAATATTCCCTCGCCTTCGTCGGCTTTGATGATGACAGTAAAGGTGCCGTAATCGAATTAACCTATAATTGGAGTGTTGAGCATTACAGATGGGTACCGCCTTTGGTCACATTGCATTAGGCGTTGATAATGTTGCAGATACCTGTAGTAGCATAAGGCGAGCAGGCGGCAAGGTGACGCGCGAAGCAGGCCCCGTAAAAGGTGGCTCAACGATTATTGCATTTGTGGAAGATCCTGATGGCTATCAAATTGAATTGATTGAAAATAAAAATGCCAGTAATGCTTTAGGTAACTGACGCTTTTCGTCATTGATTGAGCATCTATCCATACATTTTCTATACTTAAGCCAATTTTATGCATTTTAGCCAAAATTTGGCATAATATCTTTATTCTCAAGTATAAAGTCTTAAGCAAATGTCTAATAAAAAAAATGGTGTTAACACGCTGGCAAAGCGTTTTCGAGGTTATTATCCTGTCGTTATCGATGTAGAAACTGGTGGGTTTAATGCACAACAAGATGCGCTATTAGAAGTTGCGGCTATGACGCTAAAAATGGATCAAGCGGGTTGGTTAGAGATTGATGAAAAACTCCATTTCCATGTTGAACCTTTTGCAGGAGCAAATATAGAAGCAACTGCACTGGCTTTCACTGGCATCGACCCAACAAATCCTTTACGTAACGCTGTCGACGAGTATACCGCTTTACATGCAATTTTTAAGATGGTTAGAAAAGGTATTAAAAATAATGATTGCAATCGGGCAATTATTGTTGCCCACAATGCCAATTTTGATCATAGTTTTATCATGGCTGCCGCTCAACGAGCAAATCTAAAACGTAATCCGTTCCACACTTTTGCGACTTTCGATACCGCCACCCTTAGCGGGCTGGTTTTTGGTCAAACAATTTTAGCTAAAGCTTGTTATACCGCAGGGATCCCTTTTGATGGTAAACAGGCACATGGCGCTCTTTACGACACCGATAGAACGGCATTACTGTTTTGTGAAATCGTCAATAAATGGAAAAAATTAGGTGGCTGGCCACTTATAACCGATGAATAATCAAGGCAGTGGTAACGCATAATTTTACTGCCTTCTAATTAACTATTTATTTTATAAGGGTTATTTAGCTACTCAGTGCCAGGCTGTTCTGAAGTGCGATATTTATCGGCAGTGGCGGTGATCAATTCCTGTAATTTACCCTGCTGATACATTTCAATAATGATATCGCAACCGCCAATTAGCTCACCATCAACCCATAACTGAGGAAATGTTGGCCAGTTTGCATACTTAGGTAACTCACTACGAATATCAGGGTTTTGCAAAATATCTACATAAGCAAAACGTTCACCACAAGCAGAAAGAGCTTGAACCGCCTGGGCAGAGAAACCACAGCTTGGAAATTTAGGTGAGCCTTTCATGTATAAAAGAATTGGATTTTCTTTTACCTGGCGTTTAATTTTTTCTATTGTCGTCATTGTTACTTCCTTAAAAACTAAATCTATTATTTTGCACTACGCGAACATAACATTGATATAGAATACCATTTTCTATCAATACTTGATAACTCTTTGCTGCTATCTTTATTATGTTCCGATCGTATTTAATAAAAATTGATTAACATAATTATTAAGTTATCTATATAAAAAATGATAATGTCAATATGTTTATATTTTTTATTTATCAACTGGTTGCGCGATACGAATAAAAAAGGAGTCTGCAATGTCTTTCCAATTACCACCATTACCTTATGCTAAAAATGCTTTAGAGCCCCATATTTCTCAAGAAACGTTAGAATACCATTATGGCAAACACCATAGCACTTATGTCAATAATCTAAATAATTTAATTAAAGGGACTAACTTTGAGGGTAAATCATTAGAAGAAATTATAACAACCGCCCAAGGAGGCATATTTAATAATGCTGCCCAAGTCTGGAACCATACCTTTTATTGGCAGTGCTTAGCGCCTAATGCCGGTGGCGATCCAACAGGTAAAATAGCTGAGGTCATTAATCAACATTTTGCTGATTTTGAAAAATTTAAGCAGCAGTTTACCGATGCGGCGATTAAAAATTTTGGTTCCGGCTGGACATGGTTAGTCAAACAGGCAAATGGAAAGCTTTCCATCGTCAATACTTCTAATGCCGCAACACCAATCAGCGGTGATGATAAACCATTACTGACTGTTGATATATGGGAGCATGCTTACTACATTGATTATCGTAATGCACGAGCAGAGTACTTGACAAACTTTTGGTCGCTGGTTAACTGGCAATTTGTCGAACAAAATTTGTTGCCATAATTTATTGGATATGATTTGAAAAAGTGTTAAAAGTTAAACAGCCATAACAGACTCCTGGCTATGGCTGTTATTAAATATTGTCACGAACAGCAATTACATAATTAATATTAAATAACATCGTAAATTACATTATTTATAATACTGGGTTAGTAAATAAACGAATTTTATCATTGATCTAGCCGCTACATCACTGTGAGTTTTTCTCTTAATTATTTGTCTATTGCTCAGTTAATTGATGGATCATCATCTTCAATTGGCGCTCTAACTAAAGAAATACTTTCATTTGGCATTTCAGCTTCATCATTAACAGTAAGCGCTGAATTTTCCCTTAAAGTTGCCCGATATTCGGCTGCTCTTATTGCAGGAAGATTGGCTTCTTCAAAGTCTTCTTGCTCTTTGTGCTAGCAACCTATCAAACTCATCAACATTGAGAGTAGAATCTGTACTATTTTCTTCGCTATTTAACGATAAAAATTCACTTCCTGCTGCTGGCTGAGAGGCTCGCGCACGTTCTAATTGTTCGATATAGGGTCTGAGATCGCAGAATGTTTCTTCAAAGCACTCCACTTCTTCAGCTAAATCAAAATTGGGATTACTAAGTGGTGAAAGCCGAATATTACCATCCGAGTTGAATGACATATTCGACCGCTGATAAAGAGATATTCCAGGAGCAATGTCTATAGTCATATTCAAGGTCATATTAGGCACTAGCTGCTCATCTTCTGATCGAATCTTAGTGCATTGCATTGATAACGTTTGGTGGTTTGTACTTGTCGATTGCGACGTACCCAAACCTGTTCCGTTATTGACACGAGTTTCGCACAAAACTAATTTGGGTACGCTAATAAAACACGGATGTGCTCAGCAATAGCATTTTTGATTACGTCCCAATTTTGTTGATAAAGGGTTATTTTTTCAGATATACGACGTTTATGTTGTTCAAACCACGCAGAAATAGCGAGAAAAATATGATTTCTTTGCGCTCGGCTCGTGCGAGCCTGACAGCGTTCAATACCACAATTTTGTTTAACTTC
>NZ_NHNG01000580.1:0-4436 GCF_002287155.1 Arsenophonus sp. ENCA | reverse complement strand
AGGTAACCATCTGGGCAGATACCGGTTTTCAAGGTATAGATAAACAGCATCCTAATACACAAATCCCAAAAAAAGGAACTCGAAAAAGACCTTTATCGCCTGAACAAAAACAAGAAAATAAAATAATCTCGGGCATCCGTATTACAGTTGAACACGCCATCGCGGGTATCAAGCGCCTCGGTTGCATGACCCAAATTTTACGGAATCGTAGACCCTTTATTGATGATACCTTCTTACTCCTTAGCGCAGGTCTTTGGAATTTCCATCTCAGAACAGCGTAAAATTTACTTCAATCACCGAAACACCCTTATTTCACTATTAAGCAACACGCTTATTGTAGCAAATACCTTCTGTGACTTTAAAACTTTGACGGCCGATAACGGTTCTGAGTTCTCCATGCATAAACAGATAACTGAGATCACCGGTGCTAATGTCTTCTTTGCCAGGCCTTATCACTCATGGGAGCGTGGTTTAAATGAACACAGTAACGGACTTATCCGCCGTTTTTACCCAAAAGGAACGGACTTCAACTCAGTCACGGACAACGAGATTGCAGAACTTGAGCACATACTTAATACTCGGGGACGAAAATCGTTGGGCTATTTTTCTCCAAATGAAGTATTTTTAGCTCATCTAATGGCTGCATAACGTTTTATGGGTTTGTTGCATTTCGACTGGGAATGGGCCTGATTGCTCAACCATCACCGCGCCTAACGTCAATTTTGGCAACCAACCATTACTCAGTAGCTTTCCTAGTGTATCGCAAACTATCTCTATTACCTGCACCAAAGGCAGTCTCTATAATGTAGGAATCGATAATGGGCAAAATGCAGTTAATAGCGTTCGTAATATGGCCAATGGCAGTAATCTGATCAGCTATGATATTTATCAAGGCAACACCACCACTCGCTGGGGATCAAGTGGCAGCCAACTATGGTCTAGTGCCAATTCTACCACTATCAGTGCCGATCAACTAACGCGTACCTACAATTATTTGGCGCAAATTTTAACTGGTCAAAATACACCTACTAGTGGCAACTATACCGATCAACTAAAGGTAAGTGTTACTTTTTGATTATCAGCAAGACCCCAAGAAGATGCCAGCGCTCGAAACTATGGTGACTCGCCAGTGATGAAAATTGGCAAATCAGCAATAATCAAAACGCCAATCTTAAGCTGCGATTGGCGTCAGAATATGGCTAATTATCAATCGTGACCAAATAGATCGCGGGTATAAACTTTCTGTTTTACATCTTCCAGTTCCGGCACCAATCGATTGGCCAAAATAATATCGCACTGGGCTTTGAAATCGGCCAAATCAGTGATCACTTTGGAGTGGAAGAACTCACTTTGTTTTAAAACCGGCTCATAAACCACCACTTCAATTCCCTTTGCTTTGATCCGTTTCATCACTCCCTGTACTGCCGATGCGCGGAAATTATCCGAGCCAGCTTTCATCACTAATCGGTAAACGCCTACTTTTTGCGGATTTTGACTAATAATCCTTTCAGCAATGTAATCTTTACGCGTTCGATTCGATTCTACAATCGCATTAATCAAATTGTTTGGTACATCATCATAATTAGCCAACAACTGCTTGGTATCTTTTGGTAAGCAATAACCGCCATAACCAAAAGAGGGGTTGTTATAGTAGCTGCCAATACGCGGATCAAGTGAAACACCCTCAATAATTTGGCGACTATCCAGTCCGCGACTATGAGCATAAGTATCTAACTCATTAAAATAGGCCACTCGCATCGCTAGATAAGTATTGGCAAATAATTTTATCGCTTCCGCTTCAGTGGCATCAGTAAATAGCACCGTAACATCTTTTTTCAGTGCGCCTTCTAATAATAAATCGGCAAAAATCTTGGCACGTTCGGAACGTTCACCCACCACAATACGAGAAGGATAAAGATTGTCATATAGCGCTCTGCCTTCACGTAAAAACTCCGGTGAAAAAATGATATTTTTATACCCTTTCTCTTGTTGCAAGCGGGCGACAAACCCCACCGGGATGGTTGACTTAATAACAATGCTAGCGGCTGGATTAATTTGGTTTACATCATCAATTACTGCTTCTACAGAAGAAGTATTAAAATAATTGGTTTTGGCATCATAATCAATCGGGGTAGCAACAATCACATAATCTGCCCCCTGGTAAGCGTGTTGTTTATCCGTCGTTGCCCTAAAGTTCAATTTTTTTTCTGTTAGGAACGCTTCAATTTCTTTATCCACTATGGGGGATTGCTGGTTATTCAGCATTGTTACTTTTTCAGCAATAATATCTAACGCAACCACCTCATGATGTTGCGCTAACAACATCGCATTCGACAGGCCAACATAACCTGTTCCTGCAATAGCAATTTTCAAAACTAACCTCTCAAATATTTAGATCCAGGCTAAACGTGATAATAAGTCCGATACCAGTCAACAAAAGCTTTCACCCCTTCTTTAATCGAAATCTGTGGCCGATAACCAGTTAACGAAAACAAATCTTTGGTATCAGCCCAGGTGGTATGGACATCACCGGCTTGCATCGGCAGCATATTTTTAATGGCTTTTTGTCCTAATGCCTGCTCGAGAGCAGAAATAAAATCCAATAATTTTATTGGCTGCCCATTACCAATATTATAAATACGATAAGGCGCATCACTACTAGCCGTTAAAGATTTATCGCTCTTTTTTGGCGGAATAATATCAGCAATCGATAATATTCCTTCAACAATATCTTCAACAAAAGTAAAGTCGCGGCTCAGATCACCATTATTATATACATCTATCGGTTTCATCTCCAAAATAGCTTTAGTAAATTTAAATAATGCCATATCTGGCCGGCCCCAAAGACCATAAACGGTAAAAAAACGTAACCCAGTGGTCGGCAAATTATACAGATGAGAGTAAGCAGGCGCCATTAACTCATTAGCTCTTTTGGTGGCAGCATAGAGGGAGATGGGATGATCAACAGACATATTGGTAGAACAAGGAAATTGATTATTGGTACCATATACCGTAAGCGTCGTTAAATCCGCACATTTTTTTACTTCTTCTAATTTGCCATCATGTTCATCTCTAAAAATTGAGGAGAAATATCAGATGGAAGTTTACCGTACAGATGATGAATGGCGAGCCATCATTGAAGCTCAGCAATGTTCTGGATTAAATCCAACTCAGTATTGTCGTCAGAATAGGATTACCCGCAGCGCATTCTGCAATGCAAAAAAGCGGCTTTATCCTGTGGAAGAACAGCCCACGCATTTTATTCACGCCATGGCGCCGAATGCTATTATGACCTCCGGGGATGAAAAGTTGACGACTAAAATCTCCACGATAGAGAAGGCACAAACGCATTCGATTATCACCCTGGAGCTGTCTCACTGTACGTTACGGCTGACAAGCGGAATTTCGCCGTGTTGGCTGGCAACCTTCATTCGCGAGATGGCACCATGAAGATGTTTGTCGAAGTGCCGGCCATTTACCTCTATTCAGGTCATGTCGACTTTCGTAAAAGTATCAACGGCCTGTTGCTGATTATCGAGCAGGATATGGCACATTCCCCTTTCGATGAGGCCCTGTTCGTCTTCTGCAACCGACATCGTGACAAGGTAAAAGCCCTTTACTGGGATAAAACCGGTTTCTGTCTCTGGTACAAACGCCTGGAGCAAGATTTTTTCCGTTGGCCTGCTGCCAGTCAAAAAACCTTACAATTGACCGAAGAACAGTGGTACTGGTTGCTCGCTGGTGTCGACCTGGCTAAAATGCGCCTGCACCAACCACTCAACTGCAGGATAGCCAGTTAAATTTTGCGGAGGATTTTGCCGCGGCATGGTAAAGTCACGTCATGAATATCTCGATAGATAACTTACCCAACGATATCAATTTGCTAAAACAGATTATCGTTGATTTTCAGCGCGAAAATCTTCATTGGCAGGAAAAATACCAAATTCTGCTGGAAGAGTTGAATCTTTGCCGCCGAAAACGCTTTGGGCGCAGCGCCGAGCCGCTTTCCCCGCAGGGTGAGGTTTTTAACGAAGCTGAAGTTGAGGCGCATCGACCCGACGGGGCGCCCAGCGATGACGAAGCCTGTGAAACCCAATTATCTGACGTCAATGATAGTATTACGGACGATGCCGTCCCGGATGCAACTGTTCCTTCGCCTGCAAAAAAACGCCGCCCACGACTCCCACCCCATCTGCCGCGTAGGGAAATTATTATTCACCTACCGTCCGGGGAGCAGGCGTGTGATTGCTGCCATCAGCCGATGCACGTGATGGGTGGAGAAGTGCGTGAAGAGCTTGAGTTTATACCCGCTCACGTGCAAGTTACCCGTTATATCCGTGAAAAATACGGCTGTCGATACTGTGAGCAACATGGCACAGAAGGTAGTGTAAAGGTAGCCCCTCCGCCGCCGGCGCTTATCCCTAAGAGTTACGCCA
>NZ_NHNG01000475.1:0-806 GCF_002287155.1 Arsenophonus sp. ENCA | reverse complement strand
GCACTAATAGTCACAACGATTACACCACCAAGTTTCAAAAGCAGTCCAGTAGCAATAGTTTCAACATCTTTACGAATCAACGCTATTTGACCATCAGTTTTTTCGAAACGTAAATTCATCTCAGCAGATAAGTCTTTACGAACATCAGCTATATTGCGATTTACCTCAACAATATCAGCTTTCGTCGCCACATCAGCAACCTCATGTGATTTGCGTACGACAAGCGAAATAGCCTTAGCTTGCTGACTAGTAAGTCCAGCCGTTTGAAGCTCTTCTGATGCCTGTAGTGTATCAAATACAACCTGACCCATAGGAAATCCTCCTTTTTGGTAAGTATAACGGGTTTAGGGTGCAATCTGCAAAATCTTTCACGTTAATACCTTTATTTGTTTAATTACGGAGAAATATTTTTATGTCAAAATTAGTTGTTATTGAAAATACCGTTGTACGCCAAGACGCTTTCGGGCGTTATTGTCTGAACGACTTACACCGTGCCGCTGGTGATCTTAAAAAAGACAGTCCTGCATATTGGCTTGCTAATAAACAAACTCAAGAGTTAATTGAGCAATTTTTGAGCGAGGGCGGAATTCCGGTATCGGTCATTCGAGGAGGTATCGAGCAAGGAACCTATGTTGCTAAAGAACTCGTTTACGCCTACGCCATGTGGATCAGTGCAGCTTTTAATCTTAAAGTCATTCGTACTTTTGATGAAGTTATTGCTACACCTACACAACCACTAACCGATAAAGTTCAGGCTGGATTAGCAATGCTGGCATTCTGCAAACAAGAATTGCGTATCGCACCTT
>NZ_NHNG01000151.1:0-4450 GCF_002287155.1 Arsenophonus sp. ENCA | reverse complement strand
AGGTAACCATCTGGGCAGATACCGGTTTTCAAGGTATAGATAAACAGCATCCTAATACACAAATCCCAAAAAAAGGAACTCGAAAAAGACCTTTATCGCCTGAACAAAAACAAGAAAATAAAATAATCTCGGGCATCCGTATTACAGTTGAACACGCCATCGCGGGTATCAAGCGCCTCGGTTGCATGACCCAAATTTTACGGAATCGTAGACCCTTTATTGATGATACCTTCTTACTCCTTAGCGCAGGTCTTTGGAATTTCCATCTCAGAACAGCGTAAAATTTACTTCAATCACCGAAACACCCTTATTTCACTATTAAGCAACACGCTTATTGTGTGCTTGATATAACAACCACTGAAATTTGTGATTACCTTTTTGACGGCATACTTGCCTGTGATGAAGATCGCTTTGGTGCCATCATGCGTACCCAAACACCCTGTATCATCTCTTGCGGTGCATTAGATATGGTTAACTTTGGTCGTCCAACAACCATCCCTGACAAATATAAAGATCGTCATTTCTATCATCATAATAGCCAAGTTACATTAATGCGCACCACAGCCGAGGAAAATTATCAGATGGGAGTCTGGATTGCGCATAAGCTCAATCAATGTCAAGGCGATGTTACTTTTATCATTCCAACCGGAGGATTTTCCGCCTTAGATATTGAAGATGGCGTTTTTTGGTCACCACAAGCTAATCAAGCCTTCATTGATGAGTTTAAATCAAACTACCAAACCACAGCTAACAGAAAACTGATAATCACTCCTTACCATATCAATTCAGCAGAATTTGGTCATCAAGTGATAGAATTGCACCAAGAACTAATGAATTAATTGGGAGTTAAGAAAATGAAACAAACACGCGCATCATTATTAGTAAAATTCCAAATGATGATCTCACATGGTCAACCGATTATCGGTGGCGGTGCCGGCACAGGTTTATCAGCGAGATGTGAAGAAAAAGGAGGGATTGATCTGATTGTGATTTATAACTCTGGCCGCTATCGCATGGCTGGTAGAGGTTCATTGGCAGGTTTACTTGCTTATGGTAACGCCAACGATATTGTTATGGAAATGGCAAAGGAAGTTTTACCCGTGGTTAAAAATACTCCGGTATTAGCGGGTGTTAATGGTACCGACCCATTTTGCCAATTCGATACCTATCTTGACTCTTTAAAAATAATGGGATTTGCCGGTATACAAAATTTTCCTACTGTTGGTTTGATCGATGGTAATTTCCGAGCTAACCTTGAAGAAACAGGCATGGGATATGCGTTAGAAGTTGATGTGATCCGTCAAGCCCATGAAAAAGATTTATTAACAACGCCTTACGTTTTTAGTGCCATTGATGCGAAAAACATGACAGAAGCTGGCGCTGATATTATCGTCACACATATGGGATTAACAACAGGTGGTGATATTGGTGCCAAAACAACTCACACATTAGAGGATTGCGTAAAACTGATTAACGATTGGGCGGCAGCGGCAAAGTCTGTTCGTAAAGATATTATTGTACTTTGCCATGGCGGTCCTATTGCGACACCTGAAGATGCAAAATATATTTTACAAAATTGCCCTGATTGCCACGGTTTTTATGGTGCAAGTTCTATGGAACGTTTACCGGCCGAAACTGCCATTACTGAAACTACAAAAATATTTAAAACGATAAAACGAAAATAATTTTTTAATACATTTTAGGTTGTAAAATCAACCAAATATTTGATCGCTAACGCCAGGAGCCTGTGGTATTTACCACAGGCTTATTTTTATTAATTATTATTTAATTAATACCCAGCCTATAAAATGAACTCTTGCAACAAATTAATGATTGTTAATAATAAGTTACTATAGATTTATTAATATCATCACTTAACTTGTTAACGTAAAACAATAAATTATAAAATAAAGAAAATTCTTAAGCATTCTATTCAATCTAACTAATAAAATTTAAATAAAAAAGACCGATATATAATAAATAGTTAATCATCTATCATACAAAAATAAAATGTGTAAAATATTTAACTGTTTTTTGTCTATTTTGCCAAAAATCTTCTTGTATATTTAAAAAGGTGCATAATGCATTCATCTGATGTTACCAAACGTTCACTATACTCGCTAAGTTGGCCAATCTTTATTGATATTCTGCTACATTTTGCGACATTACTTATCAATACCTATATGGTTAGTCATGTCTCCACAGCTTATCTAGCTGCAATGGGAGTAGGCAACCAAGTTTTTGATCTTTTTATCGCCATATTTAACTTTATCAGTGTAGGATGCAGCGTTGTTATCGCCCAATATTTAGGGGCAGGTAAAAAAGAAAAGGCTAGTCATGCCATTCATATCTCTATTGCTTTTAATTTCCTATTAGGCTTTATCAGTGCCGCCATTATTCTACTCTTTGGCTATAAGATACTTGGTATCATGAATACACCAGCACATTTGCTGGATTATGGTTACGCTTACTTACATATTCTTGGTTTATGTTTAATACCAGAAGCAATTTCAATCATATTAGCGGCTTGCTTGCGTGTTTATGGCAAATCACAACCGGCAATGTGGGTAACATTTATTGCCAATCTGATCACCATCCTCGGTAATATGATCGTTTTATATGGTTTTTTTGGTTTACCTCAATATGGCTTAACTGGCGTTGCCTGGTCTACAGCGATCGGTCGTATAGTCGCTATAATATTACTTTTCTTCTTATTATTCAGTGGACTAAGGATCAAATTTGTACCCTCTTTGCTGTTACACTGGTCAAAAAATACGTTGAATAAAATATTACATATCGGACTTCCTTCTGCAGGCGAAAATTTAGTCTGGATTTTACACTATATGGTTGCTTCTGCTTTCATCGGTTTAATGGGAGAAACCTCTCTTGCTGCTCAAACCCTCTATTTCCAACTTTCACTATTTATTATGCTATTTGGTATTTCTCTTAGTATTGGTAATGAAATCATGGTGGGTCATTTAGTTGGCGCCAAGCGTTTTGAAGATGCATACCAACGAGGTTTGAAAAGCTTAAAATGGGGATTTTTTATTACCATTGGTATTGTATTTTGCTTCTGGTTATTTCGTATACCTCTATTAGATGCAATTACTGAAGATCACAATATTATAAAATTATTACTTCCGCTGTTCTTACTCTCTGTTTTTCTCGAGCCTGGCAGAACACTAAATATTGTCATGGTGAATGCCTTACGTGCTGCTGGCGATGCCCGCTTTCCCTTTTGCACCGCACTTATTTCTATGTGGGGTATTGCGCTGCCAATCAGCTATTTTTTAGGTTTAAAAATGGAAATGGGATTATTAGGAATATGGCTTGGATTTCTATGTGATGAATGGCTACGAGGTTTAGCCAATGCCTGGCGTTGGCGCTCTAAGCGTTGGCAAACCAAGCGGCTCGATATCTAATATTATTGCTACCTTTGTTGTCTTTAAGTAACGAAGGTAGCCTAAAATAACTGATCAGTTAACGCGTTCGGTTAATAATGCAAATTGTTGCCGAATTTCCTCTTCAGGTAAATGTAAACCAATAAAAACCATTACCCCTTGACGCGCCTCGCCATCTTGCCATTCACGATCCCAATCAGCACTATATAAACGCTGAACTCCTTGAAATATTAATCGGCAGGACTGATGTTTAATCGCCAATATTCCTTTATAACGTAAGAGATTATCAGCATGGCGACATAATAACTTCTCCATCACTTTTGATAGTTCCGATAATTCAACTAATTGATCAAGATAGACAACGATTGATTGAATGGCATTTTGGGTGCTGGACATAAAACGAAAAATAGGCTTTGAGATAGTTAACTTATCGCTAAGCATAAATCCATTTATGTTAAATAATAACTGTATCGCCATATCACCATGGGTGACTTGATAAATAGGTGCTCGGGCATTAATACGCTGTAAACGGGCTATTAATGCGGTATTATTTGCTTGAATATTGGTTTTAGTTAGCAAGATACAATCCGCATAACCAATCTGTACTTGAGCAATAAGGCCCATTCCCAGTCGAAACGCAACAAACCCATAAAACGTTATGCAGCCATTAGATGAGCTAAAAATACTTCATTTGGAGAAAAATAGCCCAACGATTTTCGTCCCCGAGTATTAAGTATGTGCTCAAGTTCTGCAATCTCGTTGTCCGTGACTGAGTTGAAGTCCGTTCCTTTTGGGTAAAAACGGCGGATAAGTCCGTTACTGTGTTCATTTAAACCACGCTCCCATGAGTGATGCATATTACCATGCATGCAGATCACCCAATAACATTGATGGAGATCAGCTAATAACATTTAACCAGATAGCTTAATAACATCGATGGAGATCACTTTTGGCCCATTTTGTTATTCGGTGATCTCCATCAATGTTATTCTAATTATCACAGGTGTGTTGAACTGTATTCTTTGCCATATGAGGGTAGAGAATACCTA
>NZ_NHNG01000214.1:0-808 GCF_002287155.1 Arsenophonus sp. ENCA | reverse complement strand
AGTGCCTCTCGACGGTTGATCAATGATTTCAATGCTCGAATTTCTGGCAATGGAGCTATCCATGCTGAAGGCTTTTTTAGCTCTCCATAACACGCTAAAACGAAGGCATCCACTCTATTCTGTTTTAACGCCTAGGAATTTACGCCTAGGAATTTACGCCTAGGAATTTCAAAGATCCTGAGGCCGTATGAAATAGGGATCACAGTCGGTAAGATTTGCTGTTTTTTTCAGCACAAGAGGGAGCGAGATCATTATTTGTTGGCTAATCGACTGATTTTTGAACGAATTTGCTGAATTCAGGCAGATCTTCCCTGCATTACATCACGTAACGCATTCGCGCTATTTCCTCTGCGTTAGCAACCAGATCCTTTGTTACCAGCCCATACAAGACCCGCTGATAGACCATTTTCCCGCCACACAGAATACATTTAAAAGGGTCCGTATTGAGCAGTGCTTGGCTGAGGCTGGAAAATGTCACTACTTTTACAGGTTTTTTCTCTTCCTGAGCCAGTGCCTTTTTTACCTTCAGCAATAATGTTCCCACCACTCGGTTTGCGAGAAAACCAAAGTACCGCACCATCCGAAAGTGTTTCTCCGGGATATGTTTAATCAGTCGTAAAATTAACTCACGTTGTGGTAATTCTAAATTTTCATGATGATGTGTGCGATGGTTAAGAAAACGTAGAGTTATACGGGATCCGCCGTCATAGTGGGCCAAACGGCAACCTGATACCGGTGGCTTTTTCAAATAGCGTCCCAGATATTTTGCAGTCCGCCACGCATTTTTTGTCGGTTTAGCAAAATGGAC
>NZ_NHNG01000793.1:0-808 GCF_002287155.1 Arsenophonus sp. ENCA | reverse complement strand
TTGTTGCGATTATTACTATCCTAGCTCTGTGTAGCCTGGTCTGTATTACCCGGCACCCCACCAACAGATGCCAGGCTTCCTTCCCCCTTCTTTGAGCAATTTCAAACATGGAGTCATATGAAGTGTTGTCGAACTCACTCAATATCCAAGAACACACAAAGTGTGAATTCTTTCCTTTCCAGGGAATCCTTGATCCGGCTCACAAAGTGATGGAGCGTCTTGCTTGATTTCCCCGACTGGTAAGCATAACGTAAATAAGCAAACAGGTTAAGTGCAAGAAAGGGCCATGTGGCCCTAACTTTGCCTGGATAAATAAAGAATGTTTCATTTCATTAGTCATAGTCATAAACCTTTATTTAATTTTGTACAGTGGTACAACATAAATAGTGTCAATAGTCTGCAAGACTCTTTGCATAT
This sequence comes from Arsenophonus sp. ENCA, assembly GCF_002287155.1. NCBI lineage: Bacteria > Pseudomonadati > Pseudomonadota > Gammaproteobacteria > Enterobacterales > Morganellaceae > Arsenophonus > Arsenophonus sp. ENCA. The sequence goes on along the minus strand of NZ_NHNG01000793.1, from coordinate 391 downwards.
TGTTTTTAACCTTAAAATTAACAATCACAAAAAATATCCTTAACACCAGACTAAGTTATCTATTGACAGTGTTAAAATCACTCAGTACATATAACACCTATTTCTAGTATCAAAGCATTATAATTGTTTTATTGTATTAGCCCTCAAAATAACCATCAAAAGAGTAAACTGGATTTTGTATTAGATAATCCTTTAAAATGTTCTTGAAAATACTGTTTGTTTCTATCTGCTTTATTTCCAAAGATTGTTTGTTGAAAAATCTAAGCCCCTGGTATGTTGGTTTTTTTAAATAATTCCAAATTGTGGTGTTCAAAAACAACTCTTCTTCTTGTATTTTAGGAATGAGTTGTACAGTTTTTATAGCACTATTAAACCTAGCATGTATAATGGT
>NZ_NHNG01000054.1:0-15080 GCF_002287155.1 Arsenophonus sp. ENCA | reverse complement strand
ACTTGTCGATCGTCTGTTGGTGATACTGGTTTGCAAAGAGGTCATTCTTAATGGCGCTGCGTTTCTTCATGGTGGTTAGCTCAGTAGACCAGCTTCCGATAACTTTATCAGCAAAATCAAACTCGGCTTAGGTTTTTCGAGGTGCCCTTTAGATAAACTGCCGCTTGCAATCTCATTTTTTAAACGCAGATAATCGTCACTGGATTGGGTAACATCAACATAGATAGGGTCTAACTGTTGAATGGTTGTTAGCGCAGTAGTTTGCCCGGTCGTGACTAATGCACCTTCTGTGACGCTGGATTTACCGGAACGACCTGAAATAGGCGCAGCTACTTTGGTATAATCAAGATTGATACGTGCGGTTTCAACTGCCGCCTCAGCAGCCTTAAGAGAAGCTAACGCCTGAGCATAATTAGCGTTTGCAGTATCATACTCTTCTTTACTGATGTAATTTGTTCCTAATAGAGGCTTATAACGGCTTACAGTTAAGCGAGTAATTTCTGCATTGGCTTTTGCTTTTGCTAAATTAGCTTTTGCGCTGTCATAATTTGCTTTATAGGTTGCAGGATCTATTTGATATAAAGAAGCCCCAGCTTCAACATCACTACCTTCTTTATAATTTCTTTTTAATACAATACCCTCTACTTGAGGTCTTACCTCGGCAATACGAAAAGCGTTAGTACGGCCAGGCAGTTCAGTTGTAACTGTCAATGGCTTTACTTCCAATGTTACGACACCAACTTCAGGTGTTGGAGGTGCAATATTACCTTGCTGGGAATTATCGCCACATGCTGTCAAGATCAAACAGCTTGAGAGTAGTAATATTACCAGAGGTAAGACCCCTCTGTTTTTTTGCATAAATAAACCTCAATATTCAAATATCAATTTCAAATCTGAAACCTAGTGAATTATTATGTTATAAGTCTCCTATTTTATTGCACAAACATACATGAATGTATGTAAATTTACTTCAATAAGAAGAAAGTAAGTTAAAATGGCACGAAAAACTAAGCAACAAGCGAAAATAACTCGCCAAGAAATAATTGATGCAGCAATTAGAACATTTTCTAAGTATGGAGTTTCATATACCTCATTGTCTAATATAGCAGAGGTTGCAGGTGTAACTCGTGGTGCCATTTATTGGCATTTTAAAAATAAAGTCGATCTTTTCTCTGAAGCTTGTAAATTTACTGATGAACAAATAGCTGAAACTCAGAAAAAGTATCAGTTAAAATACCCTAATGATCCACTTTTTGTATTGAGAAAATTATTACATTATATTTTATTTACTTTTTTTGACGATACTAAAAACAGGGAGCTAACTGAGATTTTTTTTCATAAATGTGAATTGATAGGTGAAATGGCACAGTTTGCTGAATTACGGCGTGAAATTTATATGATTAACCATCAACGATTAATAACTCTGTTAAGTGCCTGTGTGGAAAAAAAAACAGTTGCCTGTCAATATCGATGCCCAGTGCGCAGCAATTATGATACGTGCAGCGATTACTGGCCTGTTTGAAAATTGGTTATGTGTACCAGATAGTTTTAGTATCAAAGAAAATGCGATTCGTTATGTGGATACAATGATTGATATGATCAAATATAGTCCATCAATAAGAAACAATTGAAATGTTTTATTACATAATTACGGAGAATTCGATGCCAGAAAAAAAACTATTTTTGATTATTGCTAATGGTGCCGCTTATGGTGATGAAAATCTTTTTAATGCGCTACGTTTGGCGATTGCAGTTAAGGAACAGGCAGCGACAACTGAAATGAAAATTTTTTTAATGTCTGATGCGGTTGTTGCAGGTCTTGATAATCAAAAGCCAATTGATGGTTATAATTTAAAACAGATGTTAGAAATTTTGCTTGCGCAGCAAGTGGAAATAAAATTATGTAAGACTTGTACTGATGCACGAGGTATCAGTGAATTACCGTTAATTAAAGGGGGGTCAGCATCGGCACTTTGGTAGAGTTAGCTCAGTGGACATTAGTAGCCAATAAAGTTTTAACTTTTTAGATATAATAATATTTGAGGCAAGGAAAGAAATCCTAAGGAGAGATTTTTAACTGTTTTCTTATTTTTAATCTAACTTAGTGGATACTACTATGTTTTCATTTAGTCGAAGGTTGCAAAGCAGAACATGTTGCCAGTGGTTAGTTTCTTTCTTGTCCTTATCTTGTGGTTTATTCTTTCTTTTTAATGCTACGTTAATTGAGAGTGCCACCTTAACCAATATAACCTCAAGGCAAACTATTCAAAACCAATTAAATGCCTTAAGTAATCGTAGTAATTTAACTGCGTATGAAACGCTAGCTTTATCTGACTATAAAAAAGCCATCCAATTTTATGATGAATTAGCTGGATTAGAAAAACAAGCTGAATTAATGCAAAAAAGAGTGATACAAGCGCCAAGAGAAGCGCGATATGCACTTGATAATTTAGCAAAAATTAAACGTGAGCAACAACAAAGTGAGCAGACCAAAGCTGAATATCAGCATTTATCGTTATCGCAACTTGAGAGCCAGTTAAAAAATAAATTAGAAATATTACAAAACCAGCAAGAAAATCTGGCCAATATTAATAACAACTTGGTTGCATTACAAACCCAGCCAGAGCGAGCAATGAATATTATGCTAGGAAATGCTCGGCGGCTACAAGATATTCGTTACCAACTAAATAATGATTTCTCTTCTAATGAAGATATTCGGCCTTCTTTGCAAGTATTATTACAAGTAGAACAATTATACCTGCAGCAGCAGAATAAATTTCAACAACACGCATTACAAGCTAATACTCAATTACAGGATGTGCTACAGAAGCAGCGTGATTATACAGCAACTTATCTTGAGTTAATTCAAAGTGATATACAATATATTCAGGCTGCTATTAATAATAAACGCTTAAATTATTCTGAGGAAACCGCTAAAGAAGCGCAACGCTCAACGATAAATAGTCAGGAAGTGGAAGAATATCCGGTAATTAAACATGAAAAAGCGATTAATAAAGCACTGAGTGAACGTTTGATCTCAGTAACCCAAGATAGTAACCAATTAGTACAAAAAGGAATAAGGATTAAATCTTGGCTAGAAAGAGCTATACAAGTAGAGAGTAATTTAAAAGAGCAAATTACTGTTTTACGAGGAAGCCTATTACTTTCACGCATCCTTTTTCAAAAACAGATTAATTTGCCACCGAATATACTGACAAAAAATCTGCCCACCTTAATTGCCGATTTACGGCTGGAACAGTTTGATATTAACCAAGAGCGTGATCAGTTATATCAGTCTTCTAATTATATTAATAAGTTGGCCGATACAATAAATGATTCAATGGTAGATAAAACTAAGACCATACCTCTTTCGAAGGAAGTCTGGCGGGCTTTGGAGTCACTGATTGATGTACGCCGTGACCTTTTAGATCAGTTAAATATTCAACTGGGTAATCAGATTTCTCAGGCGATTAATTTACAGTTAGATCAACAACAATTACTGGGTGTCATTGATTCTTTAGAACAGACATTAGCTCAGCAAATTTTTTGGGTAAATAGTAATAAACCGATTGATCTGACATGGCTAACTTCTTTTCCTGATGCGGCGAAAGCAGAAATTACCACTTTTAATTTTAAATTACCATTAGTTAGAACTGTCAAAGGGTTAATTAACTCTTCTGTTGTCACGATTCCTCTTTTGTTGGCTTGTCTGTTCTTTTTTTGGATGAATCGCAAGTTTAAACAGCGTTTAAAAGAAATTAATGAGGAAGTTAGAGTATTCAAAAAAGATAGCCAATTACATACCCCTGTAGCGTTAATTTTAACCCTAATGATGACGTTTCCTGGTGCTTTTATTGTACTCGTTGTCGGTTACTGGTTTTTAAAAACAGGTAATCCTCATGGTGATTTTGTTTGGAGTTTTGCGCTGCAATTAGCTTTATTTTGGGTTTTATTTAGTTGGTGTATTAATATTCTTAAACCTGATGGTATTGCAGAAAATCATTTTTTAATTGCTAAAAAAGAGAATACCTGGTTACGTCAACATTTGATAAATTTGATGCTGCCGTTGATTGTGTTGATTTATTGGTCAAGTTATGGCGTCATGTATCCTTTGCGGTTGGCGGATGAGGTCATTGGACAATTAATTGTTCTAATATTCCTGTTTTTAGTTTTTCTATTTACTTTACCGTTTTGCCGTAGGATTTGGCAACTAAAAGGTGGGCATTTAACTCGTACTATTGTTATTACCATATTGGCTTTTTCTCCATTAGTACTAATTGGTTTAATGATGGTCGGTTATTATTACACTACTCTTCGGCTTTCAAGTCGTTGGATTGATAGTCTCTATTTATTATTCCTTTGGTATATTATTTACCATAGTTGTATTCGTGGATTATCGATTGCAGCGCGCAAGCTTGCTTATAAAAGGGCGTTAGAGCGTCGTCATAATATGACGCGAGAAGAACAAGAAAATGAACCGATCACCGAACCATCAATGTCAATTGAATTGATTAGTCAACAATCTCTACGTTTAACCAGTATGGTACTGTTTTTGATCTTTATCGTCGCTTTTTATTGGATTTGGTCAGATTTCATTACTATTTTCTCGTTTTTAGATGGTATTAAACTTTGGCATACAAATGTACAAAATGAGGCTGGTCATACTTTACAAGCCGTTACCCTCGCTGATTTAATTTTGGCGATTATTATTTTTATTGTCGCTTTAGTGATGACGCGAAATCTACCAGGTTTGTTAGAGGTTCTAGTATTGTCCCGACTTAAGCTGCGGCAGGGATCAAGCTATGCGATCACCACGATGCTGACCTATATTATCATCGGTATTGGTACAATTATTGTATTAGCAATGTTAGGTGTTACCTGGAATAAGCTACAGTGGCTAGCGGCAGCATTAACATTTGGTTTAGGTTTTGGTCTACAAGAAATTTTTGCCAACTTTGTTTCCGGTATTATTATTCTGTTTGAACGGCCGGTCAGAATTGGTGATACCGTTACGATTGGTAATTTTTCAGGCACAGTGAGTAAAATTCGTATTCGGGCAACTACCATAACTGATTTTGATCGCAAAGAAGTCATTATTCCCAACAAAGCATTTGTGACTGAACGTTTAATAAATTGGTCGTTAACAGATACTATTACCCGTATTATTATCAAGTTAGGCGTTGCTTATGGTTCCGATCTTGATAAAGTGAAGGCGATTTTATTACAGGCAGCACAAAGTAATAATAAGGTCATGTCAGATCCTGCGCCATTGGTATTTTTTACTGATTTTGGCGACAGCACTCTTAATCATGAATTACGTTTTTATGTTCGCCAGATAGCGGATAGAAGCACAACCTTGGACGAAGTTAATCGACTGATTGATCGCTTATGTCGAGAACAAAATATCAATATTGCTTTTAATCAGTTAGAAGTTCACCTTCATAATAGCAAAGGTGATTCTGTGCAAGAAGTTGAGCGTACGCTAGGTGGTGAAAAGCGATCGAAACAGCAGGATAAAAATAATCGAGATAATGTTGCGGAATAATCATTGAATTATTTTTATCAACTCTTTTTAGTTGCATTGGCAAGTAATAAAATGGCTTCTTTATTCTCATAATCTTTTTTTACAATATTAAGTGCTTTCAATGCGGTAGTGGGTTCTATTTGATTAATTTCTAGAATATAAATTAAATCAATGGCAACTTGGATTTCTATTGGAGCATTCTCTAAATTCATTAAATATCACCTATATTATTTTTTATTCAATACTTTGATTTTCATAGCGTTCAATTGCCCTTTCTATGCCTGAAAGAGCCTGACGGCATCTGACTAATCTTCCAGTTAATGCAGCTATTTCTTGTTGCAGCTTCTGGCAAGCAACGTATGACTGTTGTTTATCTAATTGTTGCTCTCGATCATTTATCATAGCGGTTAGGCGACGTTCATAATCTTGGTGTTGAACTAAACGCTCGTAAAGATCTATGGTTTTTTCTTTTTGGCTATGTTGGCTTTCTTGTTCCCTTAAAGTTTGGGTTGCAGATTCTCGCGTTATAGCACCAATTTGGGCAATAATTTTTTCTGTCAAAAAAGTAACTTGTTCTGAACGAGACGTAATAACTGCATGTTTTAATTGATTAAAATGTTGCTTGATTTCAAATAAACATTCGCTTAATTGATGGCTTTTTCGATGAAATAATTTTTGATCAAAACGTAATGTTATAAAAGAACAGTGTGCAATTGGTTTTATTTTTTCTGCCAATGCTTCAATTTGCTCTTCAAGCGCATTTAGCAACTTTTGTGTTTTCATATATTAAGCCATAATAATAAAATATGTAATTGCGATTTGACTTCTTACAGTAAAAACGCGCATATTGGTAAGCTAGTTATTGCATTTTTATAGTACACGAGTTTCGCACAGGCATATAAAATTCTAAAAATGGCTTAAAAGCAATGATTAATCTGCAAGTTACTAAAAAACATAAATTTTCTTAAATTACAATAAGTTGTATTTGATTTATAAGGTTTTGACTATTTATATATCATGCTGAATTAAACTTAAAAATAGAGCGTTTTTTTATTGGTGCGAAACTCGTGTAGTAGTTTTCATAGATTGTGGCGTTTGATTATTTTATCTATGATGATAATTATGATGGTTAATGAAAAAAAAATACAATTTATAAAAGATAGTATTGAAACAATTCCTGATTATCCGATACCAGGCGTATTGTTTCGTGATATTACAACCTTATTGGATAATCCGGACGCTTATCAGGCCACAATTGATCTACTCGTTGAGCATTATAAAAATAAAGATATTACTAAAATTGTTGGCACTGAAGCGAGAGGATTTTTATTTGGGGCGCCGCTTGCTTTGCGTTTAGGTGTAGGATTTGTACCAGTACGTAAAGAAGGAAAATTGCCGCGCGCCACATTACGACAAAAATATGAGCTAGAATATGGTACCGATGCACTAGAGATCCATAAAGATAGTATTTCAGCCAAAGACAATGTTTTAGTTGTTGATGATTTACTTGCTACAGGTGGAACGATTGAAGCGACAGTACGCTTGATCCGGCAGCTTGGTGGTAAAGTTAATGAAGCGGCATTTATTATCTGTTTGCCTGACTTAGGTGGTATCGAACGTTTAAAAAAGCAAGGGGTCAATTGTTTTAATTTGGTTGAATTCCCAGGAAGTTAATGCGCAAAATTTTCTAGCAAAAGGTGCTGACTAGCGAACAGCGATAGGTTGGCGAATCTATATACTTAAAGTCTAATAGTAATCATGAGCTACCAGGTACTTGCCCGTAAATGGCGCCCACAAACATTTACCGATGTTGTTGGGCAACAACATGTTTTGACCGCGCTGGCAAATGGTTTGCAACAGCAGCGGCTCCATCATGCCTACTTATTTTCTGGTACACGTGGAGTTGGAAAAACGACCATTGCGCGGCTGTTTGCGAAAGGGCTTAACTGTGAGGTAGGGATAAGCCAAAACCCTTGTGGTAAATGTGCTAACTGCCAAGAGATAGCGGATGGGCGATTTGTTGATTTGATTGAAATTGATGCCGCTTCGCGCACTAAAGTTGAGGATACCCGCGAGCTACTAGATAATGTCCAGTATGCACCGGCACGCGGTCGATTTAAAGTGTACTTAATCGACGAAGTTCATATGCTATCTCGTCATAGCTTTAATGCTTTACTTAAGACACTGGAAGAACCACCAGAACATGTGAAATTTCTATTAGCAACGACAGATCCACAGAAATTACCGATAACGGTTTTATCACGTTGCCTTCAATTTCATTTAAGATCACTTGATATTGACCAAATAAGCAGTCAACTTGAACGTATTTTAGCGGCTGAGCAAATATCGAGTGATAAACGTGCCCGCCAATTAATCGCTAGAGCTGCCGAAGGTAGTTTACGTGATGCATTAAGTTTAACCGATCAAGCTATTGCTATGGGGCAAGGGCAAGTATTGGCAGATTCAGTTAGCCAAATGTTAGGCATATTAGATGATGAACAGCCGCTAGCGATCATTGAAGCGATTGTGCATGCTGATGGTCCAAAAATGATGGCTTTAGTAGAAGATATTGCTTTGCGAGGCGGTGACTGGGAAAGCGTATTGATTGAAATGTTATCATTAATTCATCGTATTGCGATGATCCAACTTTTACCTGTGGAGATGCAAGATACCGCATCTCCTATAGACGAGCGTCTACGTTTACTTGCGCGCTTGATTACGCCAACGGATTTACAGCTCTATTATCAAACCTTGTTAGTCGGACGTAAAGAGCTTCCCTATGCGCCAGAAAGACGAATGGGAGTTGAGATGACATTGTTACGTGCATTAGCATTTCATCCTAAGTCTGTTAATGATATTGAAATTCCATTGGTGTCATCACCAACTCTCTCTGAAACAACCACTATAGCCAATGATATTGATAATCATGTCGATATTTCTGTTAACTTAAAAGATAAAAAAAAAAATCATCAATAAAGCCACAAGCTCATTGGATGAAAAATTAATTAGTACGCCTACATTGCAATTATTGCAAGCAAAAGCATCGCTAAATAAAGCGCAAGAGAAAACGCCGTTAAAAAAGTCTGAAATAGCATCACCAAAGACAAAAACGCCACTAGCGATGTCGGTGCTAGAAAGGTTAGCTACCGTTTCGGCACAGCATCAGCTCTCTGTTTTAAATCAGCCCAAAACAGCTAATAAAAATGAAAAAAATCAAAAGAGTAAATCTTATCAATGGCGCCCGCAAAATGTTTCTGAACAAAAAGTAGAGCGAGTAACCACGCCTGGCAATATTAAACAAGCATTGGAATATGAAAGGACGCCGGAACTTGCCAATAAAATCGCGCTTGAAGCTCGAGAACGTGACCACTGGTCGGCAGAAATTTGTCAGTTAAAAATGCCAAAATTGATAGAACAACTTGCGTTAAATGCTTATAAGGAAGCATTAAGTGAAACGGAAATTTGTTTACATTTACGCTCAACGCAACGGCATTTGAATACTGAACCGGCGCATAAAACATTAACAAAAGCCTTGAGTGAGTTATATGGTAAGCCGATAAAACTGGTTATCATTGAAGATGATAATTCAGCCGTCAAGACACCTTTGGAATGGCGGCAGGTAATTTATGAAGAGAAGCTAGCACAGGCCCGTCAATCTATTATAGTGGATAAAACGATTCAGACTTTGCGCACGCTGTTTGATGCGCAGTTAGATGAAGAAAGTATTCGGCCGGTGTAGCCGAATGCATACCTTTAAGTATAATGTTGCAATGTTAAAATCTATTTTTGTAACAGATCAGAAAGAGAGAATATTATGTTTGGTAAAGGTGGGCTGGGTAACCTGATGAAACAGGCTCAGCAAATGCAAGAAAAGATGCAAAAAGTTCAAGAAGAGATTGCTAACATGGAGGTTACCGGCGAATCGGCTGCAGGTCTTGTTAAAGTAACCATTAATGGCGCGCATAATTGTCGTCGGATTGAAATTGATCCTAGTTTAATGGCAGATGACAAAGATATGTTAGAGGATCTTATTGCTGCCGCATTTAATGATGCTGCGCGTCGTATAGAAGAAGCCCAAAAAGAAAAAATGGCCAATGTTTCTAATGGCATGCAATTACCTCCAGGCTTTAAGATGCCATTTTGATGCAAACGAGCCCGCTTCTTGAATCTTTAATGGAAGTGCTACGCTGCTTACCTGGTGTAGGACCAAAATCAGCGCAACGTATGGCTTTCCATCTTCTGCAACGCAATCGTAGTGGTGGCATGCAATTGGCTCAGGCATTGACACGTGCAATGTCGGAAATTGGCCATTGTCAGGGTTGTCGAACATTTACTGAAAAAGATCACTGTTCTATTTGTACTAATCCGAGGCGTCAACAAACTGGCCAAATATGTGTAGTTGAAAGTCCGGCTGATATTTATGCAATTGAACAAACAGGGCAATTTGCTGGGCGTTATTTTGTTTTAATGGGGCATTTGTCGCCATTAGATGGTATTGGACCTAAAGATATCGGTCTGGAAAGCTTAGCCGACAAACTCGCGACTGAGACGGTATCAGAAGTGATCCTGGCGACCAATCCAACAATTGAAGGGGAAGCAACCGCTAATTATATAGCTGGCATATGTGCTCAATATGGGGTAATGGCCAGTCGTATTGCTCATGGCATTCCTGTTGGCGGTGAGCTTGAAATGGTTGACGGAACCACGCTATCACATTCAATTATTGGCCGTCAGAAAATTAATTATTGATAGTATAAGCGTAATATAAAATAAACATATGCAGAGGTTAAAGACTCTGCTTATTTTTTGTGAAAAAGTTAATCATATCGGCTATCAAGCACACTTTTCACGACCGTGAACTTGAAATTTTCAAGTTATATCCCCATCTGAGTTTCATAACCATTCAACCAATAAAATTATTCTAAAATTGAGGCTATTTAATGAGTATGAAAGGACAAGAAACTCTTGGATTTCAATCAGAAGTAAAACAGTTATTGCAATTGATGATCCATTCTCTTTATTCCAATAAAGAAATCTTTCTACGCGAGCTGATTTCAAACGCATCTGATGCAGCGGATAAATTACGTTTTAAAGCACTATCACAATCTGATCTTTATGAAAATGACGGTGATTTAAGAGTTAGAATTGCTATTGATAAAGACAAAAAAACCTTAACAATTAGTGATAACGGCATTGGCATGACGCGCGAAGAGGTTATTGATAATTTAGGGACGATTGCTAAATCTGGTACCAAGGCTTTTTTACAGTCTTTAGGCAACGAACAAGCGAAAGATAGCCCATTAATCGGTCAGTTTGGTGTTGGTTTCTATTCAGCTTTTATTGTTGCAGATAAAGTGACAGTGCGTACTCGGGCAGCGGGCGTAGCCGCCGATAAAGGGGTTTTCTGGCAATCTCAGGGTGAGGGTGAATATACCGTTGCTGATATTGAAAAAGCAGAGCGTGGGACTGAAATTACCTTACATTTACGTGAAGACCAAACGGAATTCTTAGATAACTGGCGTTTACGTTCAGTGATCAGCAAATATTCAGATCATATTGCCCTGCCAGTGGAAATTGAAGCTAAGAACGAAGAAGATGATACTGTTATTTGGGAAAAAATTAATAAAGCCCAGGCGCTATGGACACGTAACAAAAACGATATTACAGCTGAAGAATATAAAGAGTTTTATAAGCATGTTTCCCATGATTATGCAGATCCTTTAATATGGAGTCATAATCGGGTAGAGGGTAAACAAGAATATACCAGCCTACTTTATATACCGACTAAAGCGCCTTTTGATTTATGGAATCGTGATAATAAACATGGTTTAAAGCTTTATGTTCATCGTGTTTTTATTATGGATGAAGCAGAGCAATTTATGCCAAATTACTTACGTTTTGTCCGTGGGTTAGTTGACTCCAATGACTTACCATTAAACGTTTCGCGCGAAATTTTGCAAGATAGTGATATCACCCGTAGTTTGCGCAGTGCATTAACCAAACGTGCATTACAAATGTTGGAAAAATTAGCCAAAAGTGAACCTGAACAGTATCAACAATTCTGGCAGGAATTTGGACTAGTGTTGAAAGAAGGGCCTGCGGAAGATACAATTAATAAAGAAGCGATTACTAAATTATTACGTTTTGCATCAACGCATAATGAGAGTAATTTACAGAATGTTTCTTTAGAAGATTATGTTAGCCGTATGATTGAAGGACAGGAAAAGATCTATTACATTACTGCAGATAGTTATGCCGCTGCGAAAAATAGCCCGCATTTAGAACTATTCCGTAAAAAAGGGATTGAAGTTTTATTATTATCTGATCGGATTGATGAGTGGATGATGAACTATTTGCCAGAGTTTGAAGGCAAATCCTTTCAATCTGTTAGTAAGACAGATGAGTCACTAGAAAAACTGGCTGATGAAGATAAGAAAGAGCAAGAAGAGACAGATAAAAAACTGGAGCCTTTCGTTGAGCGGGTAAAAAAATTATTAGGCGAACGGGTGAAGGAAGTGAAGTTAACCCACCGTTTAACAGACACGCCGGCAATCGTGACGACCGATGCGAATGATATGAGTACTCAGATGGCAAAACTTTTTGCTGCGGTGGGTCAATCAGCGCCGGAAGTAAAATATAATTTTGAACTTAATCCTGAACATCCATTAGTTAAAAAAGCGACAGAGCTAACTGATGATGGCTTATTTTCTGAGCGGATAGAGGTATTATTAGATCAGGCGTTGTTTGTTGAACAAGGTAGCCTAGAAGATCCTAATCAATTTATTCGCCGTATGAATAAGTTACTTTTGGGCTAAAATTTATTTAATTAACCAAGTTGTTCATAAAACCACGTTTTAGTTATTTTAAGACGTGGTTTGTTTTTTTAACGAAAATAATTTGATTATTCAATGGTTATCTGTTTTCTTGAGTTATAGGTATGCCTAATGATAAGGTAACTTTTCTTTCAAGTTATAAAAATGAAATAGCAAGGGGTTTACGCAATGCGTATTATTTTGCTCGGCGCGCCAGGCGCAGGTAAGGGGACTCAGGCACAATTCATCATGGAAAAGTATGGTATTCCACAAATTTCTACCGGTGATATGCTACGTGCTGCCGTAAAGGCGGGTTCAGAGTTGGGTCTACAAGCGAAAGAATTAATGGATAATGGTAAGCTTGTTACTGATGAATTAGTTATTGCTTTAGTTAAACAGCGTATAGCCCAGGATGATTGCCGAAACGGTTTCTTACTAGATGGATTTCCTCGCACTATCCCACAAGCAGACGCAATGAAAAATGCGGGTATTGCGGTGGATTATGTGTTGGAGTTTGATGTACCAGATGAAATTATTGTTGAACGCATTGTTGGTCGTCGAGTTCATACGCCTTCGGCGCGTGTTTATCATATTAAATTTAACCCACCGAAAATAGGAAACAGAGATGATATTACCGGTGAAGAATTAAGTATTCGCAAAGATGATCAAGAAGAAACGGTCCGCAAGCGATTAGTGGAATATCATCAGTTAACTGAGCCTTTAATTGCTTATTATCGTCAAGAAGCAGCTGCTGGTCATACTAAGTACTTTAAATTGGATGGTACCCGTAAGGTTACTGAAGTCAGTGAAGAGCTGGCTAACATTTTAGGTTAGTTGTTAGTTGATAAAATAGGCATCCAATTTGGGTGCCTATTTTTTTATTTATGGCTAATTAGTGGAAATAAAAATATTTAATAAGTTATGATAAAGTTATAAATAATTAGCGATAAATAAAATGGAGCCAAGTGGCATGAGCATTAAGAAGTATGGTGTTTTATTAGTTAATTTAGGGACGCCTGATGCACCAACGCCTACAGCAGTGAAACGTTTTTTGGCAGAATTTCTTAGTGATGTAAGAGTTATTGATATTTCGAGGATAATTTGGAAGCCGCTATTACATTTGGTTATTTTACCGATACGATCGCCAAGAGTAGCTAAATTATATCGGTCAATTTGGACCGAAGCCGGTTCCCCATTGCTAAATTATAGTTTGCAACAGCAGGCTGCGCTGGCAAAACAACTGCCCGATATTCCTGTCGAATTAGGTATGAGTTATGGTTCGCCTGCTATTGCCGAAGCAATTGATAAACTATTAATTCAGCAGGTTGAAAATATTATTGTGTTACCGCTTTATCCACAATATTCTTGTTCAACCACAGCGGCAGTCTTTGATGCGATTAGCCGAGCGTTAAAAAAATATCGAACGATACCTGGACTTAACTTTATTCGTAGTTATGCTGATCACCCTTCTTATATTGATGCATTAAAAAGGTCGGTGGAGTTAAGTTTTGAACGCTATGGTAAACCAGAGAGATTATTGCTTTCTTATCATGGTATTCCTAAACGGTACGCAGAAACAGGTGATATTTATCCGCAGGAATGCCAACTGACAACCCGTTTACTCAGTGAATTAATTAATTTCCCTGCTGATAAAATCATCATGACTTATCAGTCACGCTTTGGCCGTGAGCCTTGGCTTACACCTTATACAGACATTACCTTAAAAAGGTTGGCAAAGCATGGAATAAAACATGTTCAGCTGTTGTGCCCAGGTTTTTCGGTGGACTGTTTGGAAACTCTAGAGGAGATTGCTGAGCAGAATAAGAAATTATTTTATGCTGCTGGTGGCGAAAAATATCATTATATACCTGCGCTTAATGCTTCTGAGAGTCATATTATGTTAATGGCTGAATTAGTCACAGATTTAGCCATTATTTAAATGGAAATCTAGCTAAAACTAAAAGTTATTTTAATGATTGTAATGCTATTACATCTTTAAATTTGTCGCTATAACTAATTGTTTTAAATAATTAATTTTAATTAATGCTTATAAAAATCTATATTTAAGTCAGTAATATTAATTATTTATTGTATAAAATATTAAATAATTTTTATGACATTTAGTCTGTTTTAAGCAGTTTTTTATTATTTACTTTTATATTTAAGAATAATTAGTATTTGGTTAAATTTTATTTGATTATTTTAGTATGCTAATTAGTTGAAATATAGTGATTACAAAAATAAAAATATTATTGATAAATATGAGTTATTTGTTTCATTAAGGTTGGCAATATAGAATATAATGACTAAACTTTTCTAGTTCGATGATAATTATTTGATTATTTAGTTATTCAAGCCTGTGTAAGATAAAAGTAGATGAATATTTATAATTATTTATTAACAACATAACTGTTATAAGCTATAAACTATGACAAATAGACCATTATTAGATGCAACGACAGAACTCGACCCCTCTTTTTATTCTGCCGATACGAAACAAGATGATGAAATTGATTTATTTGAACTTTTTTCTATTCTTTATCAATCTAAATTGTTGATTGCGATTTTTGTTGCCGTATTGTCCGCAGCCGCTTTTTGGGCACCTCGAAAAACCTAAGCCGAGTTTGATTTTGCTGATAAAGTTATCGGAAGCTGGTCTACTGAGCTAACCACCATGAAGAAACGCAGCGCCATTAAGAATGACCTCTTTGCAAACCAGTATCACCAACAGACGATCGACAAGT
>NZ_NHNG01000776.1:0-811 GCF_002287155.1 Arsenophonus sp. ENCA | reverse complement strand
TGAGCAAAAATGGGCGCCGTCACGATAAACGCTTACTCGATAAAGTCGATATAATTCGCCATATTCCTCCTGAGGTAACCATCTGGGCAGATACCGGTTTTCAAGGTATAGATAAACAGCATCCTAATACACAAATCCCAAAAAAAGGAACTCGAAAAAGACCTTTATCGCCTGAACAAAAACAAGAAAATAAAATAATCTCGGGCATCCGTATTACAGTTGAACACGCCATCGCGGGTATCAAGCGCCTCGGTTGCATGACCCAAATTTTACGGAATCGTAGACCCTTTATTGATGATACCTTCTTACTCCTTAGCGCAGGTCTTTGGAATTTCCATCTCAGAACAGCGTAAAATTTACTTCAATCACCGAAACACCCTTATTTCACTATTAAGCAACACGCTTACTCGCTTATTGAGTTCCCCGATATCAAGGAAACGGTATCTCACATTAATATCAAATGACCTTCCCATTCCTTCCCCTTAAATATCACACGAGTTTCGCACAGGCATATAAAATTCTAAAAATGGCTTAAAAGCAATGATTAATCTGCAAGTTACTAAAAAACATAAATTTTCTTAAATTACAATAAGTTGTATTTGATTTATAAGGTTTTGACTATTTATATATCATGCTGAATTAAACTTAAAAATAGAGCGTTTTTTTATTGGTGCGAAACTCGTGTATCAATCTCGTATATCCAGTCCCAGCGGTGCGACGCTTTCTCTTCCTGCTCTCGAAACATGCCTGCCTTGCGCTGCTCTTTGGTTAGCGGATCTGTCGTTATCGTTTTGCGGGAGTGGCAGCTTAT
>NZ_NHNG01000519.1:0-495 GCF_002287155.1 Arsenophonus sp. ENCA | reverse complement strand
TAAATCTTTAACTCCATGTATCCTAACTTATTTTATTGTGATTTAATAAATACAAAACCATATGTATAGATAATGAAATGAAAAAATCTTGATCTTAACAGGCAAAGTTAGGGCCACATGGCCCTTTCTTACATTTAACCTGTATAATCATAATATATACATAAAACAATTATACATAGATACGTATATATGTATGAATATATGTAAAAATATACACATGTATTACAATTTAAAAATAATTTAAAGTTTGTGTTGCATACAAAGCATGTAAAAGTGTTTAAACCTCCCCTTCATTTTAATAATTCGCCTCAACATTTATATAGATCGTTGTCGACAGCTGTTAGACAATATGTGAGGTGTAACATTTTACTACCCTGCGTAAATTTGTCCCAACTGTTTCTCTGTGGCTGAATTGCTTTGCGTCATAAACTTAATTCATGTTCCATGTCGTGTATTTGATATTATAATTGGTTATATGTGAATGAACCCTTTTAT
>NZ_NHNG01000576.1:0-4507 GCF_002287155.1 Arsenophonus sp. ENCA | reverse complement strand
TAAACCACTTGACCCGGTTATTAAGATTTTTTTCATCGGACGCTCCATTAAAAGTGGATAGCTGTAAATTACATTTTAGCCCACATTTTTAATTAACAAAAAAAATTACATTAATTTACGTTAACATAAATATATATTCCCATATTTAAAAAATTAATCTCCATAATATTTTTTACATTATTATTATTCATAAGAATATTTAATAAATAATTAAAAATCGTTATATAAAATTGATTACTTGATAAAATTAAATATAATCAAATACATCTTATTTAAACCAATATTTAACATTTATAAAAATCACCTAAATGATAATAAAAATCTTTACCATTAAAAAATTTCTGGATGGAACTTTTTGGTTTTTCCTGGGTTAATTTTTACTTTAATCTTGATAATTACAAATAAATTAAAAAAATCGTCAAAATCACGGTGTTCAATTAACGTAATTAAATTAATCATCTGGGAAAAATTTCTTAAGCTCTTCTTTAGCAGAATCTCTAATTTCATTAACCATTTTATGATATTCATAATTTTCCTTTCCTTCTAAATAAGGAGAGAAAGATTGCATCCCTAAAATTAACGACACGGCTTTTTTTGTCTTTATTAAACTTTCAAGTACAACTTTATTAAAGGCTTCCTGATCAAAAGAATTATTTTCATTATTTTGTTGAGCTTCATAAACCCTTAAACCAAGTTCAAGTAACATTGTCCCTACACTGGATAAGCTAATTTCAGTTTCATTCGCACCCTCATTTTTTTGTTGATTTACGATATTAACAATCCGATTAAAAACATCATTTGACGTGTAAATTTGTAATCTTGCCATGAAATTTTATCCTTGACGAATAGACTATAATTAGGTTAAAAATTAACCATATCAAAGCAAGTTGCATACAACTCTTTATTGAGTCAATAACGAGTCGTTTACGACTCACTCACAACTCTTTATACAACTCGCATAACAAAAATGCAAGTCGTAAACGACTTACACAATGACTCGTAAGACGACTCATTGCTCAGAAATACGAGTCGCTAAGGACTTGAATTACGACTCTTATACGACTTAAAAATAGAAAAACACGAGTCGTCAGGCGAGTCTTTTAAGGACTTGACTCTAGAGTTGAGTCTAACTATCCGTATGAAAAATAACAATAACTCTAATAAGACTCTATTTTTAAGTTGTCAACGACTCTAGTTTTTATATGTAAAATAATTGATTAAACATTTTAAAAAATATAACTTATTGATTTTTAATTTATTTATTGCAAATTTTTAATTTGCGTAGAGTATGAACATATTCTATGCTAAGGAGTGGGTGATAAGAGGAGTTGTGAGAGAGATTGACTAGGGACTTTTTGGGGATAAAATCGAGGCGGGTTGATGAGATTTTTAAAACTTTTAATCGTAATTTTTCTGTCTGGATTTTTCACCCATTCCAGTTTTGCAGATTGTTTTTATTTGGCGGGTAGAGATTATAAAATAGACCCTGATTTATTACGGGCTATCGCTTGGGTAGAATCAAAATATAATCCGAATGCTATTGGAAAAAATAATAACAGTATTGATATTGGCCTCATGCAAATTAACTCACAGCATATTAATTATCTTAAATCGTTAGGTATTACCCCTTATCAATTAAGAAATGATGCTTGTATGAATATTTATACTGGCGCTTATTTTTTAGCGCTGGCATTTAATAAATGGGGTGTAACCTGGCAAGCAATAGGCGCTTATAATGCCGGATTTAAAAATAATGAAATACAGAATAAACGAAGATTAATTTACGCCAGAAAAATTAACAAATTTTATCGTAAAATAAAAAATAATCAGCACCAGTAAATAAACCTTAAATTAAGGAATAATAAATGAGAATAAAATTTAATGGTCGCTGGAATAAACAAAGTCTTAAGAAAGCAATTTGTGAAGCGATTGACGAATTGCAATTTTATGACATTGAATTTCTATCCGGCGTTAATCTTTATTTTCATGGGGAAGATATTAATTTTGATAAGATTGAAATTAGGAATGAAAACGATACCCCTATCATATTTATTTATGATAATAATATTCCGGTGATAAAACCACGCAAAAGAAAAAAAAGAAAAGCACCCGTCATTAGCCTTGCTGATTTTAAAAGAGATAAACAGCAAAAAGATAAATTATAAAATTGACCCACTCATGAATAATTAAAAATTTTGACGTAAAAAACGGCTTGTTTAATATGCTGCACGCTTTCATTATGCGTACTATTTTGCATAGCTCAACTCCTAGACTATTTAGGGTTTGGGTGAGCTGGTTACCAGAGCGATAACTCTAGTAACCAGCGATGATTAATTTAATTCTTTGTAATCAAATTCAGAATTGATAATCTTGCCGTGCCATAGCCACTTCAACACAGAGAGATTGCTCAAATTGGTTACGAACAAAAGCAATTATTTCCTTCCCTAATTCACCGTACAAATCGGGAACTAAGGTTATTGCTTTTATCCAATATTTGACCACGGAATATTTTAACGTTGGTTCTTGCCAGTTACTTACACCGTGATTTAAGACGTTTTCAGTTATTGCCATGAGTTGTTCAAACAACCATTGGCCTGTTTCGCTTCCGCTTTTTTTCTGAAAAAGTGCATTAAACAATGCCTGTTGATGTTGAATCACTATCGATTCTTTATTTTTTTCAACCCATCTTTCAGAAGGCTTTTGAGCGGCGGTTTTGACGTTTTGTGTATTCATGCTGTTTCTCCTCTTATCGATTTGTTTTTCATCTCTCGTCAGACTCTCTCGCGGCAAAGCGCAAGAGGAGCAACGACGTTCGGGGGAACGCAAGGGCGCCGCTGGCGGCGTGCATTTTACCCTTGCGGGAGCACGGGCGGCGGTGCTACACAAAGCGCTTAGCAAGAGAGTCTGACGAGAGATGAAAAATCGATACTGTGATGAGCATGAATACATTCGGCACGACCACAGGGCGGGACGTCCTTAAAGCGCTGGCGGTTTTTGCCAGTGCGGTTAATGCGGCGCGTCCGTATGGACGCTGCAAGCTGGGTTCCACACCAACAAAAATTATCTGACAACTGGGCGGATATACCGCCCGTTTAATTAATCTTTAAAAGCACCGTCCAACGCAATGACTTGTTGATAAATCGCTTGCATTTGATTTTTAATCGGCTTCATCAGTTGCGCCGCTAAACGTTCGGTAAGTTCGTCAGAATCATATAAATATTTCCGCTCAAATTCGAAAAGTTGGATATAAAACATATCCATTTTTTCAACGAGTAAAGCCACCTCTTTTCGTAGTACTTCATGACCAGAATAATTCATTTTTTAATGTCCTCTCTAGGCTGCACGACAAGCACGCAAAGCGGCAATACGTTGTTGACCAATGGCATGATATTCAGCAAGAAGCTCAATACCAATGTAACGCCGTCCTGAAAGCGCAGCAGCGAGACAGGTAGAGCCAGAACCCGCAAACGGATCAAGTACAATAGCGTTAGGTTGCGTAAAAGACGCTATGAGCGGCTGTAAGCTACTAACGGGCTTTTGAGTTGGATGATAGATATTGCCTGTATATTGCCATGACTGTACGTCTTTCATTGGCTTTACAGGCATCACAGGACGGCCTTTCGCCAGCAGATAAGCATTTTCGTGGCTGTGCCCAAAAAACCCAGTTTTTGACGCATAACGTTTCTTGAAAACGAGATGACCAACAATACGGAAGCCGGATTTTTTCCAGGCATTAACAAATTTCTCAACCCGATTCCAGCCGTAAAAACTGACCATCAAACTATTTGGCTTCAATACGCGAAACATTTGTTGACAAGCTGGCAATAACCATTCGTCGTTTTTATCGTTGGCAATTGAGCGCCCTGAACGATCGATATAATCAACCAGATACGGCGGATCGGTCAGGATAAAATCGATTGCATTATCGGGAAAAGTTGACATAATTTTCTGGCTGTCGCCTTGTATAAATCGGGACATTGTGGTGTCTCCTATTTAGTGGGACAGCAGGAGGTGACCCCATGTCACCGTTCCCTTACTGCCCGATGTCACGAAGCCATTGACCATTTGGGGTCAAGTGGAACGTGGAATACCGGAGCCACGTGTGGCGAGGATATGCCGCGAAAGCCACTTGAAGGCTTGCCGTCCCCTAAAAATGGGCGTATGGCAAGCTGGCATCGGGCAGTAAGGGAAATCCTTCAAATTTGAAATTAATTCGATTGATAAATCTGATTTCTGTGTGGGAATTCAATCTATTTAAGCGATACGCTTTTTTTTCACTGTGCTTCTAACATCCGGTAGGGAAATATAAGCGGAGCCGCCATTAGCGGCGACATCCTTATTTTTATGAGTAACCACAATCTTTTGCGTGGTTTTCTGTACAAAGAATAGAGTGAGTCATCATCTTTCCAGTGTTTTTTTCAAATTAAAATAAAGTTCTTCTGCCATGTAGTGCAAATCTACGCACTCATCTGCACAATCATCCAGATTAAGTTGATTGAGCTTATCT
>NZ_NHNG01000123.1:0-814 GCF_002287155.1 Arsenophonus sp. ENCA | reverse complement strand
ATTAATTTATATTAT
This sequence comes from Arsenophonus sp. ENCA, assembly GCF_002287155.1. Classification (NCBI taxonomy): domain Bacteria; kingdom Pseudomonadati; phylum Pseudomonadota; class Gammaproteobacteria; order Enterobacterales; family Morganellaceae; genus Arsenophonus; species Arsenophonus sp. ENCA. The sequence continues at coordinate 799 of NZ_NHNG01000123.1, read as the reverse complement.
TTTTTTCTAATTCATTTATTAGAAAGAATAATGACTGGGTCATAAAAAAAGCGGTAAAAAATGATAGTAATATTTTAGGTAATTAAAAACCCCGTGTATATAACGGGGTTAAATGTATTTATGATGTGAAATTATTCGACTTTTAATATTCGGCAGGTATTGGTGCTACCAATCTGACCCATTTGATCGCCCTGGGTGACTAAGACTAAATCAGCTGGTTCAATATAATTTTTTTCCAGCAGGCATTGAATGGCATTTTTAACAGCATTAATTGTATTAGTCTCCTTATTACAATAAATCGGGGTTACGCCACGGTATAGAGCACACTGATTTAAGGTCTTTTCATGATAGGAGATAGAAAATATTGGTAAACCTGAACTGATCCGAGACATCATACAAGCGGTACGGCCTGATTCTGTCATGGCAATAATCGCTTTTACTCCTTTTAAGTGATTGGCGGCATACATGGCTGACATCGAAATCGCTTCTTCAACGCTGTCAAATATATCATCGAGGTTATGTTTGGCAATATTTATGCCAGCCATCTTTTCTGCTCCAAGGCAAACCTGAGCCATGGCTTCAACGGTTTCAGCAGGATATTGGCCTGCTGCTGTCTCGGCTGATAACATAACGGCGTCAGTGCCATCCAGCACAGCATTAGCAACGTCCATTACTTCAGCTCGGGTAGGCATCGGATTAGTGATCATCGATTCCATCATTTGGGTGGCAGTGATGGCAATACGGTTTAGTTGGCGTGCCCGGCGTATTAGTTTTTTTTGTACGCCGACCAGCTCAGGGT
>NZ_NHNG01000613.1:0-4531 GCF_002287155.1 Arsenophonus sp. ENCA | reverse complement strand
TTGTTAACCATAATAAACAACTGAACAAGTTAGACATCTCAGAAGAAGGAACTCCAATACACTTACGAGGCTACGGTTGGGTGACTGTTTTCAAATTTACAGCCAAAAACGGCCGTATTGATTACATAGTAACAAACAAAGAGAATCCCACCCGTGAATACGTCAAATCTATCATGGATGCCCGTTGGTCTGTTGAAGTTTATCATCGAGAAGTTAAACAAAATTGTGGTATTGAACGCTGTCAGGCTCGCACGAGCCGAGCGCAAAGAAATCATATTTTTCTCGCTATTTCTGCGTGGTTTGAACAACATAAACGTCGTATATCTGAAAAAATAACCCTTTATCAACAAAATTGGGACGTAATTAAAAATGCTATTGCTGAGCACATCCGTGTTTTATTAGCGTACCCAAATTAGTTTTGTGCGAAACTCGTGTCAGTAAGAGAGAATGATAAAGCCAAGGTTGTTGATTTAGCGGCTAAATTAATTGCGCATGGTTTTGAGTTAGATGCAACTCATGGTACTGCAATTGTGCTGGGTGAGGGCGGAATTAACCCGCGTTTAGTTAATAAAGTGCATGAGGGACGCCCCCATATTCAGGATAGAATAAAAAATGGTGAATACAGTTACATTGTCAATACTACCGCGGGCCGTCGTGCAATAGAAGATTCGAAGCTGATTCGTCGTAGTGCATTACAATATAAAGTAAATTATGATACCACTATCAATGGCGGTTTTGCGACCGCGATCTCTCTCAATGCCGATCCTACAGAGCAGGTTATCTCTGTCCAAGAGATGCATAAAATGATCCAGCATTAACTATTACTGACTATTTGAAATGGCCTGTTTAACCGGGCCATTTTCTTATTCTGGGCGAATAAAATCCATAATATTTAACTGCTTTTTTTATGTTTCCAATATACGACAAGTGAGCCGATAAATCCGCTAATGAGTAGCAGTATCGGTAAAAATATTAAAATATTCATAACGATATTCTCATGGCGTTTTATAAAAGGAATTTGATTTATTGCGTAACCCAGAGAAACAATGATCCCAATCCATAATAGGCCGCTAAGCCAATTGAATAATTGAAAGCGCCGGTGGCTTAAAGTCGAAAGTCCTGCTAAAACTGGCAATAGTGTTCGCACAAAAGCTAAAAAACGACCGATTAAAAGCGCATACAAGCCTTGGTTGTTAAATAATCGGTTTGCACGATCGTGATACTCTTGTGGGATCTGTTTTAACCATTGTTTTACTAAATGGGTATCACTAAGCCTGCGTCCTTGTAAAAAACCTAACCAGCAACCTAAGCTAGCAGCAATAGTTAAAATAATAATTGTGGGAATAAAAGAAAGAACACCTTTTGCAATCAAAGCACCGGAAAGAATAAGCAACGTATCTCCTGGCAGAAATGCGGCAGGAAGAATACCGTTTTCTAATATAATAATGGTAAAAAGTACAGCATAAATAATCCATAAAATATCGGGATTATTTAGTTTAGCAAAATCGTGATGCCAAATTGCCATCACGATCTCATTGAGAACTTGCATAACTTACCCTGTTAGGAACAACCAAATGAAAAATCGATATAGTTGCCAGTTTACCTTAAAAAACTGAATTATGTTGGATTTATTCAAGCGCTAAGTATAAAAGCCAGTTAGATAAAAAATGTTTATTTGAGATAAGGGAGTATTAAAAATGGCAAATATCTGTTGCGATTATCAGTTATTAGAACAAGTCAAATTGCAGCAAAACTTATTGATAGCAGTTAAATAAATAAAAAATTCATCAAATAGTAATGATAATTACTATCAAATGATTTAATGTCTGGTATGATCACTCAGTTTTTCATAATGTAAGCGTGGTAAATCAAAATTTACTACCAATAGACTAGCTGGCATAAGTTATGATCAGCTAAAAGGATCACATTAAATAACCGAAGAGTGATAGCCAACTGATGCGTAAATTGATAGCTTCTATTTTATTGGCAATGAGTTTGATAAATATAACATTCGCCGAGACAAATCCGGCAGGTCTGTCTGAGCAGTTTCAGCCTGTTAATACACTTAATCAGCAAGATATATCCCCTACAAATCAAATCCAAACGACTTCAGCTAATGAAGAGCAATCGAGCGAGAAACAGCTTGCTGCGGAAAAAAATTTAGTGAGTCTACAGCAGGAGCCTAATTTATTAACCGCACAAGGAGGATTTGATCAAGATCTTTCGATTTGGAGTATGTATCAGCATGCTGACATGGTTGTAAAGGTAGTAATGCTAGGATTAATTGTTGCTTCAATCATTACCTGGGCACTGTTTTTCTCAAAAGGCATCGAATTGATTGGAGCATACCGACAGCTACGAAAAGAACAGCAAAAACTATCTAAAGTAAAATCACTCGATGATGCGGTAGAAATTGCTGCAACATTTAAAAAAACTAGTGTTACTAGAAAATTATATGATGAAGTCGTGGCAGAAAAAACATTATCAGCTGGCAGTCATGATTTAAATGGAACCAAAGATCGCGCCAGTTTTCGCCTTGAAAGAGTGGTTGCTTCAATTAGTCGTTACATGGGACGAGGTAATGGTTATTTAGCAACTATAGGGGCAATTTCTCCCTTTATCGGTTTATTCGGTACGGTTTGGGGAATTATGAATAGCTTTATTGGTATAGCCCATTCTCAGACGACAAATTTAGCAGTTGTTGCGCCTGGTATAGCAGAAGCTTTGTTAGCCACAGCAATAGGGTTGGTAGCTGCGATACCGGCGGTGGTTATTTATAATTTATTCGCACGCATGATTAATACTTACCGTGGTCAACTGGGTGATGTAGCTGCTCAAGCGACGGTATTATTAGGTAGAGATTTGGATTTAGCTGATAGTAAAAAACAAAGGTAAGTGCTTATGGCGATCCGTTTAAATGATGATTTAAATGATAATGGTGAAATGCATGAAATTAATGTTACACCATTTATTGATGTAATGTTGGTTTTACTGATTATCTTCATGGTTGCTGCACCTTTAGCGACAGTAGATATTAAAGTTGATTTACCGGCTTCTGCAGCTAAACCGCAACCTAGACCGGAAAAACCGTTATTTTTGACAGTGAAAGCGAATGGTCAAATGTATGTTGGAGAACAAAATGTCTCTCAAGAACAATTGGCATCAGCATTGGATCTAATAACCGGTACAAATAAAGAAACCACTATTTTTTTTCAAGCAGATAAAACAGTTGATTATGAAAAGATAATGGATGTAATGAACTTATTACGTAAATCTGGCTATCTTAAAGTTGGATTAGTTGGCATGGAAATGTCACAGAGTACAAAATAGAATATTGCTGATAATGTCAAAGCTGGGTAATTAAATACCCAGTATTTATTCAATTATGTTATTAATAAATCAATAGAGTTATATATTTTTATATTTCATATCCATGTTAGTTATATGGTTAATAAGTAATATAATTAATAACTCCAAATTTATTAATGTAGCAAAATAATAAACTATTAATTTAAGTTAAAATATAACAACAAAAAATTTACATTTCTATTTTATATTATTTAAGGTTATTAATTTCATTTTTCTTAAGCTAATAAATTGGAAGTAAACATTAGCAATTTTTATTCATATACTAGTTAAATTCTATTTATAATATATATAATTCTAATGAATGCACTAAGTAAGATCAGTTTAACTGTACAGTATAAATACCTATAAAAAATAAGGTTATTTAATTGCGTTATAATTTGACAAAATAATTTAACAAAAAACACTTGCATCAAAATAGATTTTAATTATAGAATAATTATTCTAAATATTAGATAATATATTATTAATACTGTGGATAACCACTATTGATAGTAGAATCTTTGTATTTATAAATCATTTGTGTAAATAATATAGTTATGTTTACAATAGAATTTATATATAATTGTATTTATTAGCTAATTAACATAAGCATTTCCTAAGCTAGCTATGATTTGCAGCTATTATTTAGAAATTTTAATGGGCTGACTGTTTAATCACTATATACAGCAAAGTATATCAATAATATTTAACTATATTAATATTAACGTTATCTAGCCAAGATAACGTTTTTTTTAATCTATTTAATATTTTCAATATAAAAATCGGTATATTCAATTCTCTGTTAAGCAAATAAGAAAAATTCTTATTTGCTTTTTAATATATTTATATTATTGATTTTAATAAAACTGCCGGCCTTATATAACTAAAACAGTTATTGCTATTATTTTTAGCGATAAAATCCTAATCTGAGAACCATAAATAATAATCTATATAGTTGGCAATTTTGTAATAAAAAATATATAAGTTATTACAAATAATTATTGGGCACCTCGAAAAACCTAAGCCGAGTTTGATTTTGCTGATAAAGTTATCGGAAGCTGGTCTACTGAGCTAACCACCATGAAGAAACGCAGCGCCATTAAGAATGACCTCTTTGCAAACCAGTATCACCAACAGACGATCGACAAGTTGGGTGACCCGCTGGTCAAGATCGAAACCTGTA
>NZ_NHNG01000300.1:0-15205 GCF_002287155.1 Arsenophonus sp. ENCA | reverse complement strand
AGCACCCACGACAGTCAGCATTTCGAAAGGGTCATTGACAAGGCCAACACCAATCGCAATATCTACGCCGACCGAGGCTATCCCTCTGCGGAGCGGGAAGCTTGGCTGAAGGCAAACGGCTATAGGAGCCAGATTCAGCGTAAAGGCCATCGAAACAAACCGTTGTCCAAGACTCAGCAAGGGCGAAACCACAGGATTGCAAAGACTAGGGCACGGGTTGAACATGCATTTGCGGCGATGGAACAAATGGGTAGAAAACTGATCCGCACCATTGGACAGGTGCGCGCTAATTTTGCCATGACGATGATGGCAGCATGTTACAACCTAAAGCGGTTGGCGTACTTCCAGAGCGCGTGCATCGTGGCTTTCTGACGCCCAGAATGGGTCAAATGGCCCTAGCCAGGGCAATGTGCGATAGAATCAGTAGCGTGATAATCAAAAAAAATCTAATTATTTAGAATGAAAGCCAAGGGTTAATTGAAAATCTTGAGTTTTTCGAGGTGCCCAAATATCTACGGTAACGTCATCAGAGGGTAAAAGTGTGTCATCGATCGATTTTATACTGGCTTTTAATACTTGATTTTCTTGTTCTAATAGCAAGGCTTTCATAATTTGTGGCCTTTAAGTTAGTATAAGGATGCTGCAGTATAAATTTATTTTCGTTATTTCGGCGGGCATAAAGTCTCAATAATAAATAAATTGTAAATATGGTTTTTTTACTAGGGCGTTATCAGGCAGAATACTAGTTTATTTTAGTAGTAAAAAAAATTTTTTCTTCTATAAATAATAACGTGCAGAATTAATACTTACATTTAAATTATTTTTTATTGCTACTTTAAAAACGTATTAACATGGCAGGCTTTTATACTTTAATATAATATTAAAAAGCCAATTGACCTTGCTTTGAAGCATATGTCAACTAATAATTATGTAGCGTCTTATAAACTTAATACAGTGGTATATTTTAATCTAAAATAGTTAATTTTCTTGTTAGAAAGTTTTATATTAAATGAATTAAGTGATTTTTATGAGGGTATTGTTTACTTTATACTGTAATTGATTATAGAGAATAAGCAGTAGTAGTGGTTTTTTGTATTGTAAAAAAATTAGCCACTTTTTATTGAAGCGATTTAATTAACTCCTTGTCGTCGCTTCATGTGGTTGGTAAAGTAGACCGATTTTCATTCGTTTCCAGCTTGCAGGATTATCCTTTCGTTATGTTTAAAAAAATTCGTGGCATGTTTTCCAACGACTTGTCTATTGATTTGGGTACCGCCAATACTCTCATCTATGTCAAAGGACAAGGTATTGTGTTAGACGAACCGTCAGTTGTCGCTATTCGTCAAGATCGCGCAGGCTCACCTAAGAGCGTTGCTGCTGTAGGTCATGAAGCAAAACAGATGCTAGGCCGGACGCCAGGTAATATCGCGGCTATTCGTCCAATGAAAGATGGCGTGATTGCTGATTTTTATGTTACTGAAAAAATGTTACAGTATTTTATCAAACAAGTTCATAGCAATAGCTTTATGCGTCCAAGTCCACGCGTCTTAGTTTGTGTACCTGTTGGTGCGACCCAGGTAGAACGTCGTGCAATCCGAGAGTCGGCGCTTAGTGCTGGCGCTCGTGAGGTTTTCTTAATTGAAGAACCCATGTCGGCTGCAATTGGTGCTGGTTTGCCTGTTTCCGAAGCAACGGGTTCAATGGTGGTTGATATTGGTGGTGGAACGACAGAAGTTGCTGTTATTTCATTAAATGGTGTTGTTTATTCGTCATCGGTACGTATCGGCGGTGACCGGTTTGATGAAGCGATCATTAATTATGTTCGTCGCAATTATGGTTCATTAATCGGTGAAGCTACTGCTGAGCGGATTAAACATGAAATCGGTTCGGCCTATCCTACAGATCAAGTTTACGAAATTGAAGTGCGCGGCCGTAATTTGGCTGAAGGCGTACCACGTGGTTTTACACTTAATTCTAATGAGATACTTGAGGCATTACAGGAACCTTTGACCGGTATTGTTAGTGCCGTTATGTTGGCCTTGGAACAATGTCCACCAGAATTAGCTTCTGATATCTCTGAACGAGGTATGGTGTTAACTGGTGGTGGCGCGTTGTTGCGTAATTTGGATCGTCTATTAATGGAAGAAACAGGCATTCCCGTTATTGTTGCTGAAGATCCGCTAACTTGTGTTGCACGTGGTGGTGGTAAGGCATTGGAAATGATCGACATGCATGGTGGTGATCTGTTTAGTGATGACTAGATGTTAACCAATAGAAGGAGGAACTTAAGGATGGCGCTCCTCCTTACTTTATGTATAGCGATGTTAATGTTTAACGTTTATTTATTTTTTATAAAAATAACTCATGAAGCCGATCTTTAGTCGAGGGCCATCCCTACAATTACGTATTATTATTGCGATCGTTGTTGCAATCGCGTTGGTTGCTTTTGATCGTCAATTTGATACTTTTAATAAAATACGTAGTTATTTAGATACGGCTGTTAGTCCTTTTTATTTTTTGGCAAATGGTCCGCGAGAACTGCTTGATAATATTTCAGATGCATTGGCGAGAAGAGATCAACTTCTTTTTGAAAATAAAGCATTGAAGAAAGAGGTTTTATTAAAAAAAGCAGATAATTTATTACTTGGACAACTTAAACAGGAAAACGCTAGATTACGTGAGCTATTGGGTTCACCTCTACGTCAGGATGAACACATGATGGTTACTCAAGTGCTTTCAGGTGCGAATACACCTTATCGAGATCAAATTGTGATTGATAAAGGTTTACATGATGGTGTTTATGAAGGCCAGCCTGTTATTAGTGATAAAGGTGTTGTTGGACAGGTTATCGCAGTGAGCCAGTTTAATAGCCGTGTTTTGCTGATTTGTGACACAACGCATGCATTACCTATACAAGTATTACGTAATGATATTCGGGTTATTGCAGTGGGTACAGGATGTAGTGATGATCTTCAACTTGAACCTTTACCAGATAATATTGATATACGTATTGGTGATGTAATAGTTACTTCTGGTTTAGGCGGGCGTTTTCCTGAAGGTTACCCAGTTGCGACTGTTTCTTCCGTAAGACATGATACCCAACGCGCTTATACGATTATCCATGCACGGCCTACCGCAGATTTACAAAGACTACGCTATCTTTTATTGCTATGGGGAAACTCTAGCGATCCTTCTCATCCTTTACCTCCATCAGAAGTATATCGTGCAGCAAATGAACGTTTAATGAAGATTCTGCCCCAGGTGTTTCCTGGCCCAAACGAGCTTCAAGGGCCACAGCTACCGTCAACAGAAATGAAAAAAAATGTCGAGCAACCTCCTTTGGTCGCTCAGTAGGAATTGCTACCGTGAAATCAAGGCAACTAAAGGAAACATAAAATGGATCAATACCGTGGAAATGGGCGGTGGATCATTTGGCTGTCCTTTTTAATTGCAATAATCCTAGAGCAAGTGCCCTGGCCTGAGCAGTTTATTTATTATCGCCCCACATGGTTAGCATTAATTTTAATTTATTGGGTTATGGCTTTGCCGCATCGAGTTAGTGTAGGTACAGGATTTTTTTTGGGGATCTTTATGGATCTTATCCAAGGTTCAGCTCTTGGTGTACATGAATTAGCTTATAGTATGATTTGTTATTTGGTATCGTATAAACATCAGCTTCTTCGTAATATGGCACTGTGGCAACAATCCCTTGTTATTGCTGGATTATCAGTGGTTATGAATTTTACGATCTTCTGGGCGGAGTTTCTTTCCTCTCTAGTATTATTTCATCCCGAAGTATTCTGGAATTGTTTGATTAATGCCATCTTGTGGCCCTGGATGTTTTTATTATTGCGCAAAGTTCGACGCCAGTTTTTAGTTCGTTAAAAATGGGCAGCCAATTGTCTATTTTTTCTGAGAGTTTTTTCTATGGTAAATAGAATTTATTTAGCGTCAGCTTCGCCAAGAAGACGTAAGTTAATTGAGCAGCTAGGATGGTTATTTGACATTATTCTCCCTGATATATCTGAATTATGGTACGAAGGAGAGACACCCAGTGAGTATGTTATTCGCTTAGCATGTGAAAAATCTCAGGCGGGTGTTGATATGGCAGAAAAACCCTACCCAGTGTTGGGTGCGGATACTATCGTCGTAAGTGACGGAAATATTTTGGGTAAGCCTAAAGATGAAAACCATGCTGCGCATATATTAAGACAACTTTCAGGTAAAACACACCAAGTGATGACTGCAATCGCGTTCTCAGATAAGCGAAATACATTGTATGATTTAATTGTCACCAAAGTGACATTGCGACAATTAACAAATAAAGAAATCGATCAATATATCTTGTCGGGTGAACCGATGGACAAGGCAGGAGCTTATGCTATCCAGGTTAAAGGTGGCTGTTTTATTAAGCGGATTGTCGGAAGTTATCACGCTGTAGTAGGGTTACCGTTAGTTGAAACAGATGAATTATTGACCAAGTTTCTGGCGTTAAATAATAGGAATGAGAGCTATGGTAGCTGAACTATTAGTCAATGTAACCCCCTCTGAAACACGGGTGGCTTATATTGATGGTGGCGTGTTACAAGAAATTCATATTGAGCGTGAAGCTAAAAGAGGCATTGTAGGTAATATTTACAAAGGTCGTGTGAGTCGAGTCTTGCCCGGTATGCAGGCGGCCTTTGTTGATATTGGCTTGGAAAAATCCGCTTTTCTTCATGCCTCAGATATTATGCCTCACACCGAATGTATTGCCGGTGACGAACAAAAAAACTTTCATGTACGTGATATCGGCGAATTGGTTCGGCAAGGGCAAGATATTATGGTACAGGTGGTTAAAGATCCGCTAGGAACAAAAGGTGCTCGTTTAACAACGGATATCACATTACCATCCCGTTATCTGGTTTTTATGCCGGGAGCGTCTCATGTCGGCGTTTCCCAACGCATTGAAGGTGAAGAAGAACGAGAGCGTTTGAAAAATATTGTTGAGCTATTTTGTGATGAAAATGGTGGTTTTATTATTCGTACTGCGGCAGAAGGGATCGGTGATGATGAACTGGCTCAAGATGCCGCTTTCTTGAAGCGTTTATGGGCTAAAATTGTTGAACGTAAAAAACGTCATAAGTCCCGCATGCAGATTTATGGTGAACTGGCTTTAGCACATCGTATCATTCGTGATTTTGCCGGTGCTTCATTAGACCGGATCCGTGTTGATTCAAACCTGACTTTTATTTCATTAAAAGATTTTATTGATGAATATGTGCCTGAAATGACAGTAAAACTTGAACTGTATCAAGGACCATTACCAATATTAGATCTGTATGATGTTGAGAAAGAGATCCAACGTGCTTTAGAACGTAAAGTTGAATTAAAATCAGGTGGTTACCTCATTATTGATCAAACTGAAGCAATGACCACTATTGATATTAATACTGGTGCTTTTGTTGGTCACCGTAATCTGGAGGAGACCATTTTTAATACCAATATTGAAGCGTCACAAGCCATAGCGAGACAGTTAAGGTTACGCAACTTGGGCGGTATTATTATTATCGATTTTATTGATATGCTTGATTCTGAGCATCGTCGTCGTGTTTTGGCATCGTTGGAACAATCATTATTAAAAGATCGGGTTAAAACCACCATTAATGGTTTTTCTCAACTAGGATTGGTCGAGATGACACGCAAAAGAACACGTGAGAGCCTTGAACATGTTCTATGTGATGAATGCTCGACTTGCCAGGGTAGAGGAACAGTAAAATCGGTAGAAACAGTCTGTTATGAAATTTTACGGGAGATTGTTCGTATAAATCGTACTATCGATGCCAATCGTTTCTTAGTCTATGCTTCAGCGGCGGTTGTTGAAGCATTAAATGGTGATGAATCTCATATATTGGCCGAAGTAGAAATTTTTGTTGGCAAATCTGTCAAAGTCCAAATTGAGTCACTGTATAGTCAGGAACAGTTTGATATCGTTATGATAGTGGTTAGATTGCCATTGTAGTAACTTCTTTTGGAAGGAGAGATGGGTGAAACGACTACCTAAGGTATTGGTAGCCATAAGCGCAATAATAGTACTTATTATGGCATTGGCCATTATTGGACTACGTCTTTTTCTTCCACAAATTAATGAATATCGCAATCAACTTGAAGGACAGTTGCAATCATTAACAGGAATACCGTTTAAAATTGGTCATATTGAAGGTGAATGGGTCTCTTTTGGACCAGTATTAACGTTATCTGATGTCAGTGTCAGCACGAAAAAAGTGAATATTCAGGTAAAGAAAATAAAATTTTCACTTGATATATGGCGTTCACTCTTTTCTTTACATCTGCGTTTTCGGGATATTATTTTCTATCAATTAAATGCAGATTGTTATAAACCACTTGAATTTGTCAGTGAAGGTGATTTTAGTCATTTTGATTTAGATGCTTTAGATGAATTGTTTTTACAGCAATTTGATTATTTTACCTTAAAAGAAAGCCGTATCACTTTTTTGACGCCGTCGGCAGAAAAAAAGACCTTAAAAATCCCTGAACTGACCTGGTTAAATCAAAATGAATATCATCGAGCACAAGGATTTATCAGTCTTGATAATTTTGAACAGCAGCAAGATCAGGATGCCATTCAAATTAAACTCAATCTTCGTAATAAAAATGGTGTGATTAATAGCGGCACGGTTTACTTACAGGCAGATAATGTAAATTTGCGCCCTTGGTTAAGTCGTTGGTTACGTGATAGTACTGGATTACAGAATGCAATATTTAGTCTTTCTAGCTGGATTACTATCAAAGATAGTCGTATCGAAGGTGGGCAATTACAGTTGCATCAAGGACAGGCAAATTGGCAGGTTGATGGACAAGAGCATCAGCTGGCTGTTGATGATTTATTGCTGACCCTGCATCGTCAAGAGAATGGTTGGTTATTTAATATTCCACAGCTACAACATTTAAAAACTGATCAACAACAATGGCTTGAAGGTCAAATTTCTCTACTCTATTTACCACAATCAAAAGCAGATGAAAATCATTGGCGTATACGGATTAATAATATTCAATTAGAGCGATTAAGAACTATTATCCCTATTTTCTCTTTTTTCACGCCTGAATTTATTAGTGATTGGCAAAAGCGTCAGCCAAAAGGTCAGCTCGTCGCACTGGCATTGGATATTACGCCTGGCAAGCCAGAGAAGGCGCTAATTGATGCCACCTGGCAAGATATTAGCTGGATACGCTGGAAAGATATACCTTCAGTTAGCCATTTTAGTGGTTCATTGCGAGGTAGTCTGCAAAGTGGAAGATTTTCATTTAACTTAAATAATAGTTTTATCGAATATGCGCCAATGTTTAAAGTGCCATTGGAAATTTCTGCCGGACAGGGAACGATTTTTTGGTCGGAAGAAAACCAATCACGCCAGATTTGGAGTGAGGATCTGATGCTACAAGCAAAATCGCTATCGACAACTGGCGATTTTCGTTATCAGACAGCAAAAGATCAGCCACCTATATTAAGTATTTTGGCTGGCGCAAAATTGACCGATGCGGGTGATACATGGCGTTATTTTCCCACCACGTTAATGGGTAAAGATTTATCTGATTATCTGACGAAAGCAATTATTAGCGGTCATGTTGATGCCGCCACGATGGTTTTTCACGGTGATCCGGCCAATTTTCCTTTTAAAAAGAATAATGGACAATTTCAAGTTGTTGTACCGCTACGAGATGCGACTTTTAAGTATCAACCTGATTGGCCGACAATTTTTGATTTGGATATCGATCTTAATTTTGAACGTAATGGACTTTGGATGTCGGCGCCTAGTGTAAAATTAGGTGATACTAAAGCGCTAGATCTTAGCGCAGATATTGCCGATTATAGTCAATCTAAATTATTAATAAAATCTCATATTACCGGTGATGGAAAAGCGATCCGTAATTATTTTATCCATAGCCCGATGGAAGGTTCGATTGGCAAGGCATTAGATGCAGTGAAAATAGGCGGTAACGTTAGTGGCAAATTGATGCTTGATATTCCGTTAGAGAGAAATAGTGGTAGTGTGATTGCTAGTGGTCAAGTTGATCTTAAGAATAATGAGGTCGATATCACAGCTATTGATAGTCAGCTGGAACAGCTAACGGGACGTTTTTATTTTCGTAACGGTGATTTGAAAAGTGAAAAGTTGCAAGCTGAATGGTTTGGTCAACCGATAAATTTAACATTTAATACTACTAATGAACGACAGAATTATCAGATCAATGTAAATGTTGGCGGTAATTGGCAAGCTAAAAAAATCGCTATTTTGCCTAAATCGATTACGCGTCAATTGGCAGGTAGCACAGCCTGGCAAGGAAAGGTTAATATTCAATTGCCCAATCAACTAAAGCAAAATCCAACCTTATCCATTGCTCTGAATAGCAAATTAGATAAGCTTACTAGCCAATTTCCTGCTTTGGATAGCGAACAAGTAAGGCAATTAGGTGATATGCAAATTCGTGCTAGTGGTGATACCCGGCAATTACAAATTTATGGTGATGTTGGTAAGCAAGTTAGCTTTAATAGCCAATGGCAATTTACTGACAAGCAAGTTCGTTTGCTAAAAGTAGCCATTCAGCCTTACACCGCTAAAAGTGTTGTTCTGCCCGACAGTCCATTAGTTATGATCAACTTACCTGAAATCAATGATCCGAAATGGCTTTCATTGTTGACTTCATTTTCTTCATTACATTTAGCATCCCAAAGTTATGGTAAATCATTTGTAATACCCGATATCGCTATTGTTAACTTGCCAAAGATCACTTTTGCTAAACAGCAATGGAATAATATGGCATTTACCATTAATAAAACCGCTGAATTAACGACAATTGTTGTAGATAGCGATAATTTGAAGGGTAGTTTAAGTATTCCGAAGCAGGGTGATTGGCAAGCTAAGATTAACTATCTTTATTTTAATCCAGAAACTTCATTCCAACAGCAGAATTATGTGGCAATAAATAACGTTGCGCAAAGATATGATATTTCAGCTTGGCCAAATATGAATATTTATTGCTCAGAATGTTGGTTTGCAGGCTATAAACTAGGTGAACTAAAAGCACAAGTCATGCGCAATAGACAAACCCTCATTTTAAAAGAAGGATCGTTAATAAATAGCTCCACTGATTTGAAAATCTCTGGTATGTGGCATGCAGATCAGCAAAACAGTACAACGATAAAAGGGATATTAAAAGGTAATAAATTTGATGATTTGGCTGCTTATTACGGCATACTAGTGCCAATTAAACAGGCACCGTTTAGAATTGATTTTGATTTAAATTGGGCCGCAGTACCATGGCAACCTGATGTTGCTAGTTTGAACGGTAATCTGAGTTTTAAATTAGCCAAGGGAGCAATTGCTCAGATGGGTGGTGGTGGAGCCGGTCAGTTGTTGCGTTTTATCAGTTTTGACGCACTTTTACGTAAATTGCAATTGGATTTTAGTGATACTTTTAGTGATGACTTCGCATTTGATGCCATTCGGGGTAACGCCAATATAAAAAATGGCATTTTGAATACTGATGATTTTTATATTGATGGTTTAATGGCTGATATTACAATACATGGTAAAATTAATTTAGTTCGTCGTGATATGAATTTAGAAGCTATTATTACCCTTGAAATTTCAACCACGGTAAGTGTTGCAACAGCATTTGCCGTTAATCCACTTGCGGGTGCGGCAGTGTTTGCCGCAACTAGAGTATTGGGCCCATTATGGAGTAAAATATCGGTTATTCGTTATCGAATTACCGGTAGTCTGGAACAACCAAAAATTGATGAAACTTTACGTCAATTGAAGGAGAATCAACGGGATGACAAGTGACAATATTGCACTATTACAATTGTGTAGTGGTAAAAATACTAAACATAACCTTGCTCAGATAGAGCAGCAGATTAAACAATTGCCAAATAGTGTGAAATTGGTTTTAACACTGGAAAATGCACTGTTGTTTAGTGATAATATCAGTTACCGTAATTTTGCTGAATCACAGGGAGAAGGTCCTTTACAAGGTGCAATTGCTGAAATGGCTCGCCATTATCAAGTATGCATATTGGTGGGCTCTATGCCATTAATCAGCCGAGAAAATCCTGAGCTTATCACGAGTAGTAGTCTGTTATTTGATGATAGCGGTGCAATTCGTGCTCGCTATGACAAAATTCACATGTTTGATGTGAATATAATTGAAGATGAACAAGGTATTTATAACGAATCTTCAATTTATCAACGTGGTGAACATATTACAGTAGTTGATACGCCAGTTGGCCGTTTAGGAATGACGATTTGTTATGATTTACGTTTTCCCTGCCTGTTTCAGGCATTAAGAAAGCAAGGGGCGGATCTCATTGCTGTGCCGGCTGCTTTTACACGTTTAACTGGTGAAGCTCACTGGGAGCCACTGTTAAAAGCCCGCGCGATTGAAAATCAATGTATTATTTTGGCGCTGGCACAAATAGGCGTGCATGGTCAACGTCGTACTTGGGGTCACTCAATGGTGATTGATAGCTGGGGCAATATTTTGCAAGAAAATGCAGATGCAGTCAGTGCATTAACACTTAATATTGATAAAGCTAAAGAAAGCCTGATTGGTGTCCGTGAACAGATGAAAGTCGTAAAGCATAATCGCTTCCGTACTAGTTTGATGCCATTAATTGAACACAAAAGGAAATAGAAAGAGTAAATAAATATGAGTTTAACCTCTGTTAGTGAATATTTGCTGACATCAAACGATCTCAATCATCAACATCTGCAAGATGTTTTACAATCACTTGCCGAGCGACATTTAGATTATGCCGATCTCTATTTTCAATCGAGTTGTCATGAAGCATGGGGATTGGAAGACGGAATTATTAAAAGAGGATCTTACAATATTGATCAGGGTGTAGGTATTCGCGCTATTCGTGATGATAAAACCGGATTTGCTTATGCCGATCAAATAACTTTACAGGCACTACAGCAAAGTGCTAATGCGGCTCGAAGCATTGTAAATCAGGCAGGGAAGGGCAAAGCATGTCTAATTAGTAAGGTTAATTTTAAACATTTATATTCTGCGATTGATCCTATACAAACAATGAGCCCGGAAGAAAAAATCGCATTATTACAGCGTGTTGATCAAGTTGCTCGAGCCGAAGATCCTCGTGTGCAGGAGGTTGATGTAACGCTATCTGGTGTTTATGAACATGTTCTGGTTGTAGCAACAGATGGCACGTTAGCGGCTGATATTCGCCCATTAGTACGCTTATCTGTCAGTGTGTTAGTGGAACATGACGGCAAGCGTGAGCGTGCTGGTAGTGGTGGCGGTGGGCGCTATGGTTACCAATATTTTCTTGAAACAGAGCAAGGTGAAGTTCGGGCGGAATATTATGCTCGAGAGGCTGTCCGCATAGCATTGGTTAATCTTACCGCAATTGCTGCACCGGCAGGCACAATGCCTGTGGTACTCGGTGCTGGTTGGCCAGGTGTTTTACTACACGAGGCAGTCGGCCACGGTCTTGAAGGTGATTTTAATCGGCGTGGAACATCTATTTTTAGTGGAAAAGTAGGTCAACAAGTTGCTTCACCACTTTGTACCGTGGTTGATGATGCGACTCTAGTCGGTCGTAGAGGATCTTTAGCCATTGATGATGAAGGTGTACCGGGGCAATATAATGTCTTGATTGAAAATGGTATTTTAAAAGGTTATATGCAAGACAAAATGAACGCTCGTTTGATGGGGGTTGTGCCAACCGGCAATGGTCGGCGTGAATCTTATGCTCATTTGCCGATGCCTCGTATGACAAATACTTATATGTTAGCCGGACAATCAATCCCGGCAGAGATAATAGCCAGTGTTGATCGTGGTATTTATGCACCTAATTTTGCTGGTGGGCAAGTTGATATTACTTCGGGCAAATTTGTTTTTTCGACTGCGGAAGCCTATTTGATCGAAAAAGGGAAAATCACAAAGCCGATAAAAGGAGCAACATTAGTTGGCGCCGGGCGAGAAGCAATGCAGCAGATTTCAATGGTTGGTAATGATCTCAAACTTGATAGCGGGATTGGTGTTTGCGGCAAAGAAGGGCAAAGTGTTCCTGTTGGTGTTGGCCAACCCACATTAAAGCTCGATAGTATGACGGTTGGTGGAACAGCATAATAAATTTTTTGGATGATTGGATGAATAAAAAAATTGTTATCTTGCTAATATTAGCCATATTAATAGGGGCAGGCGTTTACTTTAAATGGCATAGTCGGCAGCAGGCAGACATAATAGGGCAAACAGTAGCGCCCACCGCTGTTCATAATATTGATAAGTTAACTGCACAGCAAAATGTGGTTAATTATCTAAGGCAATACCATCGATTACCAGACTTTTATATTACAAAAAGAAAAGCACGACAAAGTGGTTGGGATCCAAGGGCAGGTAATTTATGTCAAGTTGTGCCGGGTAAAGCGATTGGTGGCGATAGATAGAACAACCGAGAAAAATTACTACCTGCTGCGCCAGATCGGCAATGGTATGAAGCCGATATCAATTATCACTGTGGTCATCGAGCTAGTGATAGATTGCTTTATTCATCAGATGGATTGATTTATGTGACGTTAGATCATTATAAAACCTTTTCAAGAGTGAATTAAATGATGCATTGTGTTGAATTTGATTTTCGTGAAATAGACAATCTGAATGACTTTTATCAAAAAGCGATATTAGCTTTTGAATTACCAAAATGGTTTGGCCAAAATTTGGATGCACTTTGGGATATGTTGACTGGTGGAATTGCTTTACCGGTAGAGGTTATTTTTTCTCATATAAATGAATATCAGTTAGCAGAATTTGCTGAGCTGATAACGGTTTTTAGAGAAGCTGAACAAACATTGGGAGGGCAATTCATATTTCATTGCCGAGCCTCCCAATCTAATCCAGCTTAGGCACTTTCAGATAGTGTCTTTAGGTATTGAAAGAGTTGGCGATAGGCTTTAGCCGGTTTATTTGCCTCCCTTTCTTTTTTACAGTTACGAATTAATGTCCGTAGTTGTTGACGATCAGCTAAGGGAAATAAACGTATTACATCTTCAATTGCATTATCGCCATTCTCTAATAATTGATTACGTAACGCTTCAAGCTTATGTAATATGGCGATTTGTTGATTGTGCCGATTTTTTAGCTTATCCAATGCGTCATAAATAGGTTGGGGATCTTGCGCTCTGAGTAATTTACCAATAAATTGTAGCTGGCGTCGTCGCCCTTCACGCTTAATTTTTTGTGCTAGTTCAACAGCTGCTAATAGTTCATCATTAAGGGGGATACGTTCTAGTTCATGTTTACTAAGTTCAACCAGTTCTGCTCCCAGCTTTTTTAGCGCTTCGGCATCACGCTTGATTTCGCTTTTACTGACCCAGATGATTTCATCCTTATCGATATTATCGGCATTATCATCTAACCAGTTATCGGGCTGTTTTGCCATCGCGGTTTTCCTCTTAGCAATACGTCGGATTATTTTATTTCAGAATAATCTGTCGTCTGGTATGTTAACATCTTATATCTATTGTAACTGGGAAAATAGATTTAATGCTATAGAGGATTTATTTTCTGCTGAAGATAGGTATTGGTTGAGTTGATTTTATTTTCTATTTTTGGATGATATCAATGAGTTTGACGGAACAGGTTTTATTACAACGTAAACAATTAGAAGAAACAGTTGCATATGCATTATCAATCGCCAAAAAGAGTTGTGATGCAGCTGAAGTGGCTATTAATAAATCAACAGGTATCAGTGTAAGTACACGTTTTGGTGAAACTGAAAATATTGAATTTAATAGTGATGGTGCTCTTGGCATCACGGTTTATCATAAACAACGTAAAGGGAGTGCATCGTCTACTAATTTACATCCAGCAGCGATTAAGCGTACTGTACAAGCCGCTATTGATATTGCACAGTATACTTCAGAAGAGCCTTTTGCTGGTTTAGCAGACGCTGACCTTTTGGCTTATCAATCACCTGATTTAAAACTCTTTTATCCTTTTGATATTGATGCTGAAAAGGCCATCCAATTGGCAGGTCAAGCGGAGATGTCGGCTTTAAATGCGGATAAAAGAATTAAAAATACTGAAGGTGGAAGTTTTAATAGTCATTATGGCATTAGAGTGTTTGGTAATACTCACGGAATGTTACAGAGCTATTGCTCCAGTCGGCACTCAATGTCAAGTTGTGTGATTGCTCAGGAGAATGATGGAATGGAGCGCGATTATGCTTATTCCATTGCCCGTCGATTAGAGGATTTGCAATCACCTCAATGGGTTGGACAGGAGGCTGCTCGCCGAACTGTCGCCAGGCTTTCACCGCGTAAATTATCAACTATGAAGACACCGGTCATTTTTGCTGCTGAGGTAGCAACCGGTTTATTTGGTCACTTGGTTGGTGCGATTAGTGGTACAAGTATTTATCGTAGATCCTCTTTTTTATTAGACAGCCTTGGTAAGCAAATTTTTCCTTCTTGGTTAACCATTCAGGAGAAGCCACATCTGATTAGCGGACTAGCGTCATCTCCCTTTGATAGTGAAGGTGTGAATACTAGTCAACGTAATATTATTGAGCAAGGGATATTACAAACTTGGTTATTGACCAGTTATTCAGCGCGTAAGCTTGGTTTACAGAGTACTGGTCATGCTGGTGGTATTCATAACTGGCATATTGCTGGCCAGGGGTTAGATTTTGCTGCTTTATTGCGAGAAATGGGAACAGGATTAGTTGTTACTGAATTGATGGGGCAGGGAGTTAGCATGGTAACGGGGGATTATTCTCGGGGAGCAGCCGGTTTTTGGGTTGAAAACGGCGTAATACAATATCCAGTCAGTGAAATTACTATTGCTGGCAATCTAAAACAGATGTGGGCTAATATCGTAACAATAGGCAACGATATTGAAACTCGCAGTAATATTCAATGTGGTTCGGTGTTATTACCAGAAATGCATGTTGCTGGTCAGTAAATTTTGCTAATAATTGCGTTGCGTATTACCATGAAGAAGATCACTTATTAACATCGATGGAGATCGCTTTGTGTCATTATCACAGAACCATTTTTTAAATTAACTTCACTGATCTCCATCAGTCAATAGCGTTTGTATTTTTCGCATTGATTCTCCTTTTAGCTCTAATTTGATGCTGCCATGAACCAGCCGATCTAAGATTGCATCTGCATGGGTT
>NZ_NHNG01000138.1:0-4541 GCF_002287155.1 Arsenophonus sp. ENCA | reverse complement strand
GTAACAAACAAAGAGAATCCCACCCGTGAATACGTCAAATCTATCATGGATGCCCGTTGGTCTGTTGAAGTTTATCATCGAGAAGTTAAACAAAATTGTGGTATTGAACGCTGTCAGGCTCGCACGAGCCGAGCGCAAAGAAATCATATTTTTCTCGCTATTTCTGCGTGGTTTGAACAACATAAACGTCGTATATCTCAAAAAATAACCCTTTATCAACAAAATTGGGACGTAATCAAAAATGCTATTGCTGAGCACATCCGTGTTTTATTAGCGTACCCAAATTAGTTTTGTGCGAAACTCGTGTATAGTAGCAAAATTGAAGTCAGGTACAAATTCATTTGCAACAACTATTGGCGGTAAATTTTTTAGTTTTCTATTGGCGAGTGAAAACGGAATATCAGAATTGAGCAACACAATGCCATCAATTTGTTGGCTAATAAATATATCAATAAGAGTGTGTTGCTGTTTTTTTATAATGTTTACAATCACCAATCAGTACCATATATCCTTGTTCAGCAGCCACTTGTTCAATGCCACTAATAATATCAGGATAAATAGGGCTGGTAATATCGGGTATAGCAACAAAAATAGTTTTAGCTTTGCTTGATTTGGTATTTTTTGTCAGACAATAGGTATCATAACCCGTTTTCAACGTAGCTTGTTCAACCTTCTGGCGCGTCTTGAAAGAAACTTGATCTGGCCTAGTGAATGCTCGTGAAACGGTTGCAGTAGATACACCTGCTGCGTTAGCAACATCCTTCATCGTGGCGTTGTGGTGATTTATCTTTTGTTCCATATCTCCACCTTGCATACTTTAATGACTAATTAAGCCTATTTAATCAATGCATTTACTTATCTTAATCACTTTGCCAGCAAAATTTGTAAATAAATTTGCCTGAATCGTTCAATTAGATTTATTTATAGAATAGCTTCGCACAAAACTAATTTTATTTGCTTCAATAGGTGTAAGTAGATGATTAATAGCAGCGACTAATTTTCAGTTGGATCAACATCGATATTCCATTTTACTTTTCGACTTTCAGGGTATGCCATAATTTCAGGTAAAATATGCGAAAGGAATTGTTGTAAATAGGAGCGCGAAGGATGTTGGAGTAGTAATTGCCAACGGAAACGGCCTGCCCGCTTAGCTTGGATCGCCGGTGTAGGACCCATTAACCAAAGTTGTGAGTCGCGCATGGTATGTTGTTCTATATATTGGCGGAACTTGTTTAAAAAATCAGGTGCCGATTGGTTATGATGATCTTCTGAACGGATCATGATATGGCTGCTATGTGGTGGCAAAAAAACATCACGTCGCTCCGCTAGTGTTTCTGTCGCGAACGCGTTATATCCTTTTTCTAATAATGTCGCTAATAATGGATGTTCAGGGTGGTAGGTTTGTAGGATCACTTCACCATGTTTACCGGCCCGCCCAGCCCGTCCAGATACTTGGATATAAAGCTGAGCAAATCTTTCGGTTGCGCGATAATGACTGGAAAAAAGTGCGCCATCTACATTCAGTAGGGCGACCAGAGTAACATCAGGAAAATGGTGCCCTTTCGCCAGCATTTGGGTGCCGATCAAAATTCGAGCACCACCTGTATAGACAGTTGCTAGCTGTTTTTCTAATGCGCCTTTCCTCCGAGTGGTATCTCTGTCAACGCGGGTAACCGGTATATTAGGAAAAAGCTGGTTAATAGCTTCTTCTAACTGTTCAGTTCCTAAACCGACAGGTAGCAGATGTGTTGAGCCGCAGTGTGAGCATTGTATTGGGATTGGCAGTTGACTATCACAGTGATGGCAACGTAGCTGACGTTGATGATGGTGTAGTGTGTAATAATGATCACAACGTGAACACTCGGCAATCCAACCACAATCATGACAAATTAATGTTGGTGAGTAGCCGCGGCGATTTAAAAATAGCATCACTTGATTATTTGCCGCCAGATGATCTTCAATACGCTGTATCAATGGTCTTGACATACCATATTTTAATGGCTGGCCTTTTAAATCAAGTAAATGTTGACTTGCCGGTTTGGCATTTCCGGCTCGTTGGGTTAGATCTAGACGGTGATATTTTCCTTGTTCAATATTATAAAAACTTTCTAACGAAGGTGTTGCAGTACCCATAATAATTGGAATGTTCTCTTTTTTGGCGCGAAAAACAGCCAGATCACGGGCATGATAACGCCATCCGTCTTGTTGTTTGTAAGAGTTATCGTGTTCTTCATCAATAATGATCAAGCCAAGATTGGCAAAGGCCGTGAATAATGCGGAGCGCGTACCAATTACAATAGCACTGTGTCCCTTTTGTGCCCGCAACCAGACTGTCAGTCGTTCACTATCATTTAATGCGGAATGCAGCACATCAACAGGCGCATTAAATCGCTCACTAAATCGTTGGATAGTTTGGGGAGTAAGACTAATTTCGGGTACCAGGACTAATGCTTGTTTACCTTGCGCTAAAACATTTTCAATCACACTGAGATAGACTTCTGTTTTACCAGAACCCGTAATCCCCACTAATAACCAAGGCATAAATGTTGATAGAGAACTTATTGCCCCTACTGCTGTTGACTGTTCTAGGTTAAGTTTTGGTTTTTCACCGCAAAGATGAAAATTAGTATGCCAGTTTTCCATTTTTGGTTGGATGGGTAATAGTTGAATCAAGGCTCTCTTTTTTAATGCTTGTAGTGCACTTTCACTCAATTGGTATTCTGTTATTTGATGACGATAAAGGGGCTGTTGCTGTAGTAATGCGAGCGCCTGTTGTTGTTTTGGCGCTCTTTTAAGCTGGTTTAGGGCAAAAATTTTACCTTGCTGGGTGATTTGCCATTGCCATAGCGGAGAAAATGTTGCCGCTTTGCCTTGCCGCAGTAACACTGGTAGTGCATGAAATAGTACTTCACCAATCGGGTGATGGTAATACTGAGATGCCCAAAGTAGTAATGACCATAAACTGTCAGAAAATAACGATTCTTGATCTAACACTTGTTCAATGGTTTTTAATTGCTCACTACTGAGCTCACTATTTTGATTATGCGATAATACAATACCTAAGGTAGTACGCTTGCCAAATGGCACCAATACCCGGCAACCTTTAGCTGGTAAAGGAAGATTGGATTGGTAATCAAAAACGCGCATTAGCGGAACAGAGAGCGCCACTTGAACAATAGCCATTATTAGATGTTCCTAATCATTGTCATACAGCTTATTTATAAGACATATAAAGATAGAGTATCACATTATTTGAATAGATTTCATTGCGCTATAAACAGATTTTCTGTATGATCCGCCGCCTTTGTTAGTAATTTTGATTACTAACCACTATTCTTAATCGATTTGACGTATGGTGTCTAGCGTTAGGGTTAGATAGCGATGCGGCCTAAGTAGAGGTTTTCTATGAAAAAAGATATTCACCCTAAATATGAAGAAGTTACTGCGACTTGTTCTTGCGGTAATGTAATGAAAATTAAATCAACTGTTAATCATGATCTAAATTTGGATGTTTGTGGTAAATGTCATCCATTCTATACAGGTAAACAGCGTGATGTGGCTGCCGGCGGCCGTGTTGATCGCTTCAAGCAGCGATTCAATATTCCAGGCATGAAAAAATAATAATGGCTCAATGATACAAGCCAAAATCATGCTTATAATATAGGAGTAACACTTCGCTTAATACCGCGGTGTTACTGTTATATAAAATCAAATTTGTTAAATTAAAAACAATTAAACTAAGACTATTTTTACAAAAAACTTTAGTTATTTGATCTTTAAAGAATAAGACAAATAATTAATATTCCCATGTGTCTGGATCAATACCTTTTTGGCGCATAACGATTTTTGCTGCTTCTGGAATCTCATCATCACGTTCTTTACGTAAATCATCGTCATTTGGCAACGGTTGCCCAGTGAAGGCGTGTAAAAACGCTTCACATAGCAATTCACTGTTTGTTGCATGGCGTAAATTATTAATTTGTCTACGAGTGCGCTCGTCTGTCAAAATTTTAAGTACTTTTAATGGGATAGATACTGTGATCTTTTTTACTTGCTCGCTTTTTTTACCATGTTCAGCATAAGGGCTAACATAATCACCATTCCACTCAGCCATGGGATACCTTAAGTTAAGTCAATCAATAGAAGAATTTAGTTGCTGTATAAATATAGCCTTAATTGGCAAAAATTTGTTTAATAAGTTTCTAATATTCTATCGTTTATTGTCGGGTTTAATATTGATAATTATCCCATTACTTGATTTAAACGTAAAGTATTCACGAGTTTCGCAGTCTCTAAAAAAGAAGTATAAATTTAAAAACAAGAAAAAATCAGGATGTTCATATTTTGTCCGGTTATCCATGCATTAAAGATATCTATAAAATATTCTTGCAAGTAAGCAGTGTAAGATACTCTAGTTTGGCGTTATCAGAAGTCAGCCCATCGCCTTTATCTCATGACACGGTTAGCCGATGGTTAAAAAGTAGATGTTTCCGCCCTAAAGACCTATGGCGATTAGTTGAACCTTCTATAGACAAAAAAAG
>NZ_NHNG01000575.1:0-821 GCF_002287155.1 Arsenophonus sp. ENCA | reverse complement strand
ATTATCAGCAGCGAGGGCGAACAGGTGGCCTAGCAACCAACGGTTGTTCTCAAATAACGGCCACAGGGCATCAGGCATCGTGAAGGTGCCATGTTGAAAGGGAACGTCAGGAAGACGCGCCATCATAGTGGCGATCCAGATATCGGTGGCCTTTTTGCCGCAGCTCGGGCATCCCCGACCTTTACGAGGCTGTCGCAAAAGGGGTATTTACAATAAAAATAATTTAATTTTTTCTTTAAAATCAAAATATTGAAATCATTAAAAACATGATACTACCTCTTTTGCGACAGCCTCTTTACGAGGCTGTCGCAAAAGCTCATGTTATCGATTAAAATTTGCTTTATTCGTTTTAAACGCAGATCTTTTATGACCGTATTTACTCGCAAACTGGAATCGCCATCTCACACCAAACGTAAGTTTGTCAAAGCGCAAAATCTACCTATCTTGGAGGGTTCTGTTTCCCTTTGCGATTATCTCAAGCAAATTGGTGAACGTAGGGCATTTATTGTCACAGAGATTTTGGATGAACAAGACTGGGTACCTTTCGAACGCTGTTATTCTTCAACAGGTAGAGCGCCGTATTCTCCTCGTTCAATGATGGGAATTTTGCTTTATGGGATCATGAAAGGGCATAGTTCGCTCAGAGCACTTGAAAATCTGGCGCGTTTAGATTTGGGATGTATTTTTGTCAGCAATGGCGTGACACCTGATCATGCCAGCCTTGGACGTTTCATTTATCAACATCAGACTGTCCTGACGGGCAGTTTTTTTAAAGAACTTACATTATCCGTTTTTCTTCGTACCCAATCTGGGGTTTCCTG
>NZ_NHNG01000272.1:0-4565 GCF_002287155.1 Arsenophonus sp. ENCA | reverse complement strand
AAAACAAGAAAGGCCAGAGAAATGACAGCTCTTCGAGCTGTTTGCTATCCATCTCCCACCTAATGCTAAAAGCTCGTTTTACTCGCAATTAACATTCAGGAAGGAGAATTTCGCAAGTTTAGTTAAACCGCTTGTTTCTCCTTCTCAACTTTAGGAGAGTCCGATGTCTGTGTAGGTTCGCAGCATAATCTCTATTTATTCAACAACGCCCAGTTTTGCATGATCGGTGACATTAACTACTTTTTTAAATATAAACCTACGCGATAAGTTGCACGCCTTTACGAATAAAGTTAGCAGGAATATATGTATCAAGCCCTGTATGTTTACAGTATTCAATAAGTTGAAAAATGCTATTAATGTCTGCTTTCCTATAGATGTTCTTTAAGTGTGATTCAACCGTTGAAGGAAAAATATCTAACCTTTTAGCTATTTCTTTAGACGTGAGCCGTTGTTGTGCCCAAAAGATGACTTCGAGTTCTCTTTTGGTAAAGATATCATTAGGATCATCAATTTGAATGGTTTTTCGATTTAATCTATTTATGTAATAAAGCAGTGTTGGTATTTCAAGTTGTCTACCGTAACAAACCACCCCAATAATATTATTTTTATCGTCATAAAGAGGTGCTTTTTCTGATAAATGTGGTATTAAATGGCCTGTATTTCCAGATCCGTAACGGTGAATATCTATAGATGTTATTCTCCTATTTTTAGATATTACTTTTTGGTCATGATTTATAAATTCAGACCAAAGCTCTTCACATATTTCAGTTGGCACTTCTTTGTCTGACTTTCCTTCTGGATTGAATTTTTTAGGAAATTTAAAAAATTCAAAGGCGGCATTATTTATAAAAGTATATTTTGATTCATTGTCCTTTATACACCAGTGATCTTTGCTATTCATTATGAATGACATTATAGAGCTAATTGATGACAGTTTATTTTCATAAGTATTCATGGTATCACCTTTAATTAAAAAATTAATTGGACGGTTTAAGTATAGTGTTAATTGTGGCATTTTGAATACCGAAAATAAATTAAAAGGAAATAAACGATAATGAAGCTTTCTAAAAATGAATATGTATTTAGCCGATTACCAAAAGAAAAAAAAGTAAGTTTGTTTGACATTACAATAGTTCGTATTGGTATGGCGACTTCGTTAGCTCAATTTATGTTGGGCGCAACATTAGGTCATAGAATGACATTTATCGAAGCTATGATAGCTACAACGCTCGGTAGTTTAGTTTTAGTATTTGTTAGCTTTGGTTTGGGTTATGCTGGCATGAAAGAAAGTTTATCAACCAGTGTGTTATCGAAAATGTGTGGCTTTGGAAAAATAGGCTCTATGTTAATAGGATTTATTATTTCCATCAGTTCATTAGGGTGGTTTGGTATTAATATATCGCTTATTTCTCAAGGCTTTGTTAATACAGTTTTTCCTAATGTTAATTTAGGCTTGATTACTGTTATGACGGGATTATTTTTTACTATTCTAGTCTCATTTGGTTTTAATGGGTTAAGTATTACAGCTAAGCTAGCAGTACCATTATTTTTAATGGTGATATTATTTGTTAGTTTAAAAGAAGTTTTTTTGAGTCCAATTAATAATTTCAATTTTTCGCATCCTAATGGTAAATTACTTTCTATCGGGGATGCAGCTACAATGGTGGCTGGATTATTTATTGTTGGGGCGTTAATTACCCCTGATATTAGTCGATACTGTAAAAACGACAAGCATGTATTTTGGATGATATTTAGTTCTATTCTTGTCGGTGAGTTTTTTATTAACGGTATAGCTATATTAGTTGCTCATGCATTAGGGACTGATAATGTTGTAGAAATAATGTTACATAGCGCTGGATTTATTGGACTACTTACAATTATTTTATCGGCGATTAAGGTTAATGATACAAACCTCTACTCTTCATCAATTCACATATCAGGTTTTCTAGAAGCCATTACAAAAAGAAAATCTAATTATTCTGTAGTGACTATTATTCTTGGTTTATTAGGTACGTTATTATCAGTCCTTGGTATTTTAAACTATTTCGTTGATTTCCTTTCCATGCTTGGGGTTATTTTTCCACCAATAGCAGGTGTGATGCTGGTTGATTATTATATTTTGAAAACCAGTCATAAATTATTAGACGAAACCAGAGAAAAAGGATTATTACCTTCTGATTCAGACATTCCTTTAATTGGCTGGTCAGCTATTATTTCCTGTATTTTTGGAACTGTTGTTGGTATAACATTTACATTTGGCATCCCTTCTTTAAATTCTATTTTGGTGGCTGGAATTGCTTATTGGATATTAATGAAGTTTAGGAAGCAAGTTGAATAAATAGCATGACACCCTAAACAAATTCTATAGGTTATCTTTGTTGATGATTGTTTCTAAGTGTCGGTTAACCAGAAATTTCAAAATGATTCTTTCATAACCAAGATAATCCGCACGATAAAGGTTAGCGATGTACGCAGCTTCCGTCATAGTTAATCCCGTCACGTTTTTTTCATAATCTAAAATACGTCTAACTGCTTCGGACTCTGCACCTTGCTTTAATGTGAAGACTTCATTGGCGGTGCAATGTTTGGGTAGCTGTTTTCTGTTGATAGCGGTTGGATTGACTGCCCCAAAATAATTATGGTTTTTTTCTTTTTTTGTCAGATTAATATCCGCCATGTTCAACCGTACATTCTCGCACGGATCAACAATCATCCCATCTTCCGTTTCTATCCAAGCATACTCTATGTACTCAGTAGCAAACGGCAGATTGGTTTCTGGCGCGGTAATAAGCTCTTTTTGGTATGTTCCTATCACCGATTCCCCGCGCACAAGGCGGTTGTCGGTCAAGTGACGACACAGGACGTAAGAGTAAGGGATCATCATTACTTCATCAGTCACTTCGATGATATTAATTTTATTTTTCATAGAGATAACTCTTGTGGTAAAAAAAAGCCCCAAACGGGGGCATAAAAAAATGACTTACAATGTTGAATGCTACATGGGTACATAATCTACTTTTTGACGATTGTTGATTTCTTGGTGTTGCTGATATATCGGATAGAGTCTGTTCTTTCAGAGGGCGTAGTCGCATTCAATAATATAAAAGTATAGTTTTTGCCCCCAGTCGTTACAAACAGGTCAGTACCGCCCCAACTCTCAACATTTGTGTTTTTTGACAGCAACAAGACGTTGTTTGGTAACAGACGAAGTTTATATGAATCACCATCATCCGATCCGTTAATAAAGTAATCGAGAGTCGTAATATCTTTCTGGTTTTTTTGCTTACCAAGAAATATTTTCACCGAAAAATTTTTGTACAAATATATTTTGGTTTGTTCACCCTCATTGTAAGGGATCATTACCTGTTGACCTTCGTAACTGATATTTTGTTGTGAGTCTTGTTCCGATGTTTTCCCGTTAATTGCATTGTGGTATAGATCGGATAATTGTTTTTCTTGCTGTTCTTTGGTTGTGACATAATCTTTTTTAAATGCGTCAGGATCAGGAGTTAACTCCGTTGAACCCGCATTTGCTTCTGATGCGCTCTCAGCGGCTTTGTTTGCCTCTGGTTCAGGAGGTAGCTCAGTTGAACTCGCATTTGCTTCTGGTGCGCTCTCAGCGGCTTTGTTTGCCTCTGGTGCAGGAGGTAACTCAGTTGCACTCGCATTTGCTTCTGGTGCGCTCTCAGCGGCTTTGTTTGCCTCTGGTGCAGAAGTTGACTCACTGGTTGCCGTTTGCGCTTGTGGATCTTTCTTGTCCTCGCTCTTGAAAACAGCTACGGAGCTATCAAGATCACTGTAGAAGTCTACATTGTCAGGGATTTCTTTATCTGATGTTGTCGGTTTTAAATAGAGTAAAGCGGCAACTGCAACGAGAACCACTATCAGTACAATGAGGTATCGCCCTTTTTTCTTATCTAGCTTAAAATTTTTTTCTTTGCCAGCGATAGATGAGCTACCTATTGTGTTTTTAGTTTCGTCTGGTTTCATCGTGCCTCAGCCTTTTAAACAATCCGTTAATATTGGTGTAATGGTATCTTAAATAAAATGTCGTTTTATTCAGTTAAGCGTCAGAAAGCATCGTTAAAATAAAAATCTTTTTATCGTGTGTATATTGAAAATACTTTTTTCAAAATAGGATAGTTTTAATCCCTTAAATTTGGTTTTTCGAGTTCAAAAAGTGATGCACTATCTCATTACCGTCTATCAACGTGAGCCTGTCAGCGACTTGTTGCCTGAATAGGATAGCGTCATTCGAGAACGATCCCGAAGTCACTAAAAAAACGTGAGTGGCTTCTTTATCGGCTTCCAATACGCCAATCATTTCCCTTGCCACTGCGACTCCAACTTGTTCTGTTTTCCAGTGTTTACATTGTGCAATGGATTTCATGCCGTCCTTTTGCAGGATAATATCTTTCACGTTGTCTAGACCGTACTTTAAACTAGTTGCTGAATAGAGACTTGCATTTTTTGTCACGCTATTGAGAATAAAAAGAGGTTTAACTTAGAGAATAAAGGTTTGAAATGATCAACAAAGAGCGGCTGTTACGAGATAATCGTTTATG
>NZ_NHNG01000033.1:0-823 GCF_002287155.1 Arsenophonus sp. ENCA | reverse complement strand
TATCTATTTCACTTGGGTGTGTTGTCACGCCGTCGCCACAATGTGAGTGGACGATAGCAACAGGCAGTCCCCAGTCTTCCGCATTGGAATAGTCTTCCGGTGATAATTCGAATTGTCCAGTGGGATTTGCAGCAAGATTACGACAAGGAAAATAGCGTTTCACACGACTCTTTTGGCAAATTACCCCACAGGCTTCTTGCGGAAATACCTTTTTAACGTGGTTGAATATTGCTTCGGTAAGACTTTTTGTTATCATCGTATTAACCCTGCCGCAGGAAATCCGCCAAAATCCAAGGGCGCATTTTCACCAAATCGCTTTTTACAATCGCTCATGAGCCCACCACAAACATCTAAGGCGGGGTCATCCACCGAATTGCCTTTCTCATCGAAATAGCGTTTACCATTATAGGCACATCCATTACCTGAACGATACCAACCCCGCATGCACCAGTAACAGAGATTATGGATTTGACGCATTGGCAACATAACCCCTTGTAAATCAAACGGGCAAGCCAGTTCAAACTGAATAATCCCCCCTGCCTCCTCATGACTTTTTCGGTCAACATAAAATACCTGCTTAAAGCATTCATCAGGATTCTCGGCAGGATTATTATCAGGAAAATTTTTGCTATCCAGATAATGCGAAAAAGTCTCATAAATGGTTACTTTTGCCTGAACCATATCATCAAATTGCAAGCACAGTGATGATATCAGACTATCAATATTCCCCACTTTCAGTATCGGTCTGGCTTGGCTGCCCTCACTACTTTTTGATAAACCCGAACTTTCATAAGGCCATGCACCATATTCGTTACCTTGCCAC
>NZ_NHNG01000135.1:0-824 GCF_002287155.1 Arsenophonus sp. ENCA | reverse complement strand
TCTTGAGCATGAAAGCCGTCGAGCAATCGCACGTATAGACATACCCTGGCGATGTAAAACAGAAATTTCCACTCTGATCTCCAATGTTATCATCGGCAGTACCTTAAAACTGCCATTTTTACTCTTGGTGGATCAGTTTTACATTAGCAAGTGGATCATTTTTACATTGGTAGCGACACGTAGTGTGTTAAGGCTCAAAGAAGATTGAGCCTTTGAAGCGATTTACCGATTAATCTTTCCGATACTCAACTTTGCATTTTTCCAGCACAAAGATAAACAGACGCACCTGAAACATGGCGAGTAAGCTATTGAGTGAATAGAAATCTAACTTGATTTTAATATCTTCCAACGTCTGTTTTATTGCTGGATAGCTAACAGAACGTAGATGAGCTATTTCTCCTTGAGATAATCCAAGGCAGAACAATATTGCCGTTTCAAATTGGGCTGGCGTTAGCTCTGGAAACACATCATGTAATTCAGAGATGCTAGATAAGTCGAAGGTTCTCATGCCGTCCCCTCCATCACTGGCTTACGTCCAGCCCAGATAAGCCGATCGTCCTTGAATAGCACGTTGAATATACGATGGTCATTACGAGTGAATGAGACTTTGCTAGAAGGCCTATTGGAGTTTTTAGGAAATATCCAATAAGTATCGATAAATTTAGAGCAAGATTGAATGGTAGCCATAGTTGCGGCCTCTTGTACAGGTTGTGAAACCTCACCAAGCCGCTACTAAACGGGGTGGTGAGACGTAACAAGGTTAGTAGACCGGCGTACAAGAAACCGGCGAGCTTTTGGCTCCCTCGCTACGCCTCACCATAATA
>NZ_NHNG01000679.1:0-4573 GCF_002287155.1 Arsenophonus sp. ENCA | reverse complement strand
ATCGAGAAGTTAAACAAAATTGTGGTATTGAACGCTGTCAGGCTCGCACGAGCCGAGCGCAAAGAAATCATATTTTTCTCGCTATTTCTGCGTGGTTTGAACAACATAAACGTCGTATATCTGAAAAAATAACCCTTTATCAACAAAATTGGGACGTAATCAAAAATGCTATTGCTGAGCACATCCGTGTTTTATTAGCGTACCCAAATTAGTTTTGTGCGAAACTCGTGTATTATTTTTTATAAATATTGAAATATAATCCTACAGATAAGCATTTGGAATTAGATATAATGCGAAATATAAGTCATACATAATATTGAAATAATAACAATTACTGTCACTAACTATTATCATATTAAAAAGAAAATTGTTACTAAATAGACAGAATAAACAACATTTAAATTTGACATCCGCTGAAACATAGAAAAATATTTAGCTTAAAAAATTGGGAATAAATAATTAAAAATCATTATATCGGTAAATAATTCAAATTTTAACGATGCAATTAATATCTGACAGAACAGAAAATAGTATATTAAATCTGCATAAATAATCGGCCTGCTGTTATCCTCTCGCAAATATATTTCAACACTGAGTGTTTAGCTATATGGCATGAATGAATACAAATAACCCCTCATGGATGGGGTTATTTATGGTTAAAAAAGGATCGATACATACAGCGCGGTAAAAATAAATCCTTTATTTTATTCTATTAGCCATTACTAATTCGTGTTATGTCCTGTAGCTGAAATAAAATTATGCCAGTTTGATAACGACCATCCCGGTAATCAATAAAATAATACCGCCCCAACCTTTATAATTTAGCCGTTGATTAAACAAAATCCAACCAGCGGCAACTGTGGCTACAACACCAAAAGCTCCCCAAAGTGCGTAAGCGATCGAAAGCTCAATACCTTTTACCGCTACAGCTAATGCACTAAAAGCACCTAAAACGGCAATTAAAGATAATACACCTATCCACAGTCGCTTAAATCCATTTGATAATTTTAAAAAAATATTAGCCACTATTTCTAAAATAACGGCCAGAAATAGAAAGGCACCATGCCACCATTGATATTCCGCTAACATATTATGCCTCCTTAACAACTTTAGTCATTTTATTGAATGGCCTTTTTGGTGTAATTTTTTTTCCCTGTTTTATCGAATGTAGTGTGCTAGTTTTTTTAGTACCCGATTTTATTAGCGCTATACCCACAATAAGTAATGCCAATCCAATAAGTTTCATTGGTGGTAATGATTCATTAAATAACAAAACACTAAATGCTGTTATAAAAATTACCCCAATACCTTCCCAGAGAGCATAAGCTACTCCAAGAGCAACTTTTTTTACTGCCATTGCCAATAATATATAAGATGAAGCAATCATAAAATACATTACCAATAAGCCAGTCATATCACCGCTGACGCTAGAATACTTCATTGATAAAGTACCAATGACCTCTGTGACAATCGCTGATGCTAAAAATATCCAATAAATCATTATATTATCCTGTTATTGGCAATCATCAAAGCTATAGATAAATACCTAAATTGGTAATAACTAAGTGATGATTTAAATTAAAAGCCCATTTACGGTAAAACCGATTAGCAACAGGAGACGCTACAAGGCACCGCACCAGTGATGTTCACTAGAAATAATAGATATTTTTGATAAGAAAAGATGATAGCTACTACGTTGATTTTTGACGCTTTTGGCGCTAGACATGATATTTTATTCATGCATCACACGGCCAATCCTTACAATCCGTATGATATACTATGAATCCTCATTATTGATAGAACAAATACAAAGCTATTTATATCATAACCATTGTATTTACTCAAATAATTATAATAAATTCCAGCTAAAATGCAAAAAAGCTACCAAAATAAGGGTAATAAACCTAAACATATTACCCTATTACGTAGACAAAAACTATTCGAACTCATTCCATGAACGACCATCTTTGGCGATCATCGCATCAGATGCCTCAGGTCCCCATGTACCCGCCTGATAAAGTTTAGGTGGCTGATGATCCCTTGCCCAAGCGTCCATAATAGAATCCACCCATTTCCAAGCTTCTTCTACTTCATCCCGACGGACAAACAGAGCTTGAATGCTACGCATAGCTTCTAATAATAAACGTTCATATGCATCAGCCAAATGGATTTGATTAAATGTTTCAGAAAAACTCAGATCTAATTTTGTCGTCTGTAAATGATGTTTATGCTCAAGGCCCGGCGCTTTGTTTAGAATTTCAATATCAATTCCTTCATCAGGTTGTAATCGAATAGTTAATTTATTTTGTGGTAAATCCTGATAAGAATCAGAAAAAATATTTAACGCCAGTTTTTTAAAATAAACCACCACTTCAGAGCATTTTGCCGCTAATCGTTTGCCGGTTCTTAAATAAAATGGCACGCCAGCCCAACGCCAATCATCAATGTCAACTCGAATTGCCACAAAAGTTTCCTTTTTACTGGATTTATTAGCCCCTTCTTCCGCAAGATAGCCAGCCACTTTTTTGCCTTGAATAGAACCTGATGTATATTGACCTCGGACGGTTTTTTCACGTACATTACGATAATCAATCCGACGTAATGAGCGCAATACTTTAACTTTCTCATCTCGTATGCGATCTGCAGTTAAATCCGCAGGCGGTGACATGGCAATCATAGTCAAGATCTGTAATAAATGATTTTGCACCATATCACGCATCTGCCCAGCTTGATCAAAGTAACCCCAGCGTCCTTCGATACCAACCTCTTCAGCAACTGTGATCTGTACATGATCAATCGTTCGATAATCCCAATTATTAATAAATAAAGAGTTGGCGAAACGTAAAGCTAATAAATTGAGTACTGTTTCTTTACCTAAATAGTGATCAATACGATAAATTTGGCTCTCTTCAAAATACCTAGCAACCTCATTATTTATATCTTGAGAAGAGGCAAGATCACTGCCTAATGGTTTTTCCATAACAACCCGGTTGGGCTTCTTATTGAGGCTAGCATGGCCTAGGCCATGGCAAACCGCACCAAAAGTCGTTGGTGGCATAGCAAAATAATATATAGCGGGTTTACTATCACCCTCAAGATATTTTGCTAGTGAATTAAATTTGTCCAGATCCTGAACATCTAAATTAAAAAAATCAAGGCGCTTACTTAATTTTTGCCATAAACTGGGCTCGATTTCCTCATTTAGGAAAGTCTCTAACGCATCTTTAGTTTCTTTTATATAGGCGGCAGCATCCCATTCAGCCCGACCAATCCCTATAATACGCGTATCAGGATGGATATAGCCCGTTTTTTCCAATTGATAAAGGGAAGGCAATAATTTGCGGCGAGCCAAATCTCCTTTTGCGCCGAAAATAATTAAATTACATGCCTGAACAGCTTTATTAATTGCCATGATATGGGATTCTCCTTAAGTACCAATTCTGTAGTGCTATGATAGCTTCAATAGAGAAAATAAATGTACCTTTTTGACTCGACCAGGTAAATAAAGCCACGATATTTTATTTTGCTCAAAAAATAATTCGCAACAAATTTGATTAGTTATATATAATTTTTAATTCTTCATATTTATTAAACTAAAATGCAAAGTAAATTAGACGCCCGTCATATTTTTAATAAAAATTCAGTTAATAACTTCCTTTTTTTCATTACTGACCAAACAACGCGTAGTATATTTTGACTTAAGTAACAAGATTCCCCCTTTGGCAATATTAATAAAACGGGTAGCTTTTCAGTATGAACACATTAGAACAAATAAATAATAACTTTGAGTATTTCAGTAAATCAGAAAAGAAAGTTGCCAATTCAATCCTTGAAAGCCTGCAAAAAGCGATTCACCTTTGTATTGCAAGCCTAGCTAAATTGGCTAATGTGAGCGAACACCCTGTAAATCGTTTTTGCCGTAGAATAGATACCAAGGGTTTTCCTGATTTTTAATTACGATTAGCACAAAGCCTCGTCAATGGAGCATCCTATGTTAATCGTTTGGTTGATCAAAATGATACTGTCAGTTGCCATACGCAAAAAGTTTTTGATTCTGCCATCGCGCAATAAAGATAACCTAAATACCACAAACATTAATCGTGCTATCGATCTATTAACCCAACCTATGAGTAAATTTTTTCGTTTTTATATCCCAGTGCTCTATTTCGTTGATGTCATGCTGCAACACATATATTGTATTAACTATCGCTATGGTAACGTTTTGATTTGCATTTTGCCTACCGGGCGCACTCAAAACTTGGTTGAACAAGCTAAAGTTGCTAAAGCCAATGATGCTATAATCATTACTATCACTACCGCTAATTCCTCTCTGGCACAAATCGCTTCCTTATCTATCGCGATTACTGTACCTGAATATACCAATATTTACCTGCCGATGGTATCACGCCTAGCACAATTAACATTAGGGCACCTCGAAAAACCTAAGCCGAGTTTGATTTTGCTGATAAAGTTATCGGAAGCTGGTCTACTGAGCTAACCACCATGAAGAAACGCAGCGCCATTAAGAATGACCTCTTTGCAAACCAGTATCACCAACAGACGATCGACAAGT
>NZ_NHNG01000656.1:0-501 GCF_002287155.1 Arsenophonus sp. ENCA | reverse complement strand
CTTTTTTTGTCTATAGAAGGTTCAACTAATCGCCATAGGTCTTTAGGGCGGAAACATCTACTTTTTAACCATCGGCTAACCGTGTCATGAGATAAAGGCGATGGGCTGACTTCTGATAACGCCAAACTAGAGTATCTTACACTGCTTACTTGCAAGAATATTTTATAAATATCTTTAATGCATGGATAACCGGACAAAATATGAACATCCTGATTTTTTCTTGTTTTTAAATTTATACTTCTTTTTTAGAGACTGCGAAACTCGTGACGATGTGCCAATTCCCAAACGAAATGCAACAAAGTAAATCCTTGGTCATACATAGATAAAATTACTGTAATGACCCCATAAGAGATACTGTTGTATGAAGGGAAAACATTTGAACTTACATGAGCGTTTTTATATCGAAAAACGAATAATTGACGGTGTTACTCAGGCCACTATTGCTAGAGAATTGGGGCTTTCTCGTTCAACTGTCAGCAGGGAACTCAAACGTAATACTGA
>NZ_NHNG01000817.1:0-501 GCF_002287155.1 Arsenophonus sp. ENCA | reverse complement strand
TACCTTATTTGCTAATGCTGGCGTAGTTACTCAAGTCCTTTCTGAATTAGCTAAAAGTCCATTTAACTCTTAATTTTTTTATTGGCATTAACGCATTACTGCTACTTCTCAAGATATTAACTCTTCTGCGCTCATGTCTACGACTACGAGCATTATCATAACCATGAAAGTTACACATATTACCTCCTACAATGGGTTTTGGCGGTGTGTGCCAGAGGTATCTGGATTATATCTACACGAGTTTCGCAGTCTCTAAAAAAGAAGTATAAATTTAAAAACAAGAAAAAATCAGGATGTTCATATTTTGTCCGGTTATCCATGCATTAAAGATATCTATAAAATATTCTTGCAAGTAAGCAGTGTAAGATACTCTAGTTTGGCGTTATCAGAAGTCAGCCCATCGCCTTTATCTCATGACACGGTTAGCCGATGGTTAAAAAGTAGATGTTTCCGCCCTAAAGACCTATGGCGATTAGTTGAACCTTCTATAGACAAAAAAAG
>NZ_NHNG01000768.1:0-4613 GCF_002287155.1 Arsenophonus sp. ENCA | reverse complement strand
GAAGTTAAACAAAATTGTGGTATTGAACGCTGTCAGGCTCGCACGAGCCGAGCGCAAAGAAATCATATTTTTCTCGCTATTTCTGCGTGGTTTGAACAACATAAACGTCGTATATCTGAAAAAATAACCCTTTATCAACAAAATTGGGACGTAATCAAAAATGCTATTGCTGAGCACATCCGTGTTTTATTAGCGTACCCAAATTAGTTTTGTGCGAAACTCGTGTATCATAGAAATAAACATTCATTCCAATATTTTCAGCTAAGATACCTAATTGAGTATCAATATGACCATAACCAATGATACCTAATTTTTTACCTCGTGCTTCATAGCTTCCTTTGGCTTGTTTATTCCATATTCCACGATGGGCTTTCATGCTCGCTTCTGGAATACGACGTAAAAGCAATAGTAATTCGCCAAGTACCATTTCTGCCACAGAGCGTGTATTGGAAAATGGCGCATTAAAAACTGGAATGCCCCGCTTAGCCGCAGCTTGAATATCAACTTGATTGGTGCCAATGCAAAAGCAACCGACTGCAATCAATTTTTCAGCCACGGCTAAAACCTGTTCGCTAAGATAGGTACGAGAACGAATACCGATAAAGTGGACATCAGGGATCAGTGCGATTAATTCTTCTGTTGATAATGCACCTTCATGATATTCAATATTGTCATAGCCTGCTGCCCGCAGATTATTAATTGCACTTTGATGCACACCCTCTAAAAGCAAAAATTTAATTTTCTGTTTTTGTAAAGATACATTAACCATTTACCCCATCCTATCATTAAGATTACGGCTATCACCTATTCTGTCATACAAACATAACAAAAATTTTCCCAGTAGCAATACTATCATTTACCCAAGCAACGAAATAAATCTCAGCTAAAACGCTATAGCGAACAAAAAGGAAATTAAAAAGGCAAAAATAAGATTTTTATCATATTAAATCAATTATTACGATATAACTCACTAAATTTGAGAGTAAAAAAATATAAATTTAATCCAGGCAATAAGTACTACCTTAATAGCCGATCAGTACTTTAAAAACCACCAAATAATTAGCTTTTAGCCGTTAATTTTTTTATTCCAGCTGGTGTTGCCAGCAAAATAATATCTGCTGGGCGATTGGCAAATAACCCTACCGTTACTACGCCGGCAATCGCATTAATTTTATTTTCAAGCTCTATCGGATCTAGGATCTCTAAATTGTGAACATCAAGAATGACATTGCCATTATCAGTAACCACATTTCGCCGATATTCTGGCATGCCTCCTAACCTTACCAATTGACGAGCGACATAAGCACGCGCCATCGGAATCACTTCAACGGGTAATGGAAATTTACCTAAGATATCAACTTGCTTAGACTTATCAGCTATAGCAATAAATTGCTTAGCCATCGCAGCGATGACTTTTTCACGCGTCAAAGCAGCGCCCCCTCCTTTGATCATCATTAGATCTGAATTAAATTCATCAGTACCATCAATATAAATATCCACACCATCCACATCATTACTATCAAGAATAGGAATGGCTAACGCGGTTAATTTTTCTGTAGAAGCAACCGAACTTGAGACTGCACCTTTAATTAAATGCTTTTGTGTCGCTAAACCATCAATAAAATGCGCAACGGTAGAGCCTGTTCCAACACCAACCACCATATCTGGTTTGATATATTCCAAAGCAGCCCAGCCGACCATTTTTTTTAATTCATCCTGTGTCATAATTAGTTGCCTTATTATTTTTTATTGCTAAAACCTACTAATTAATTAGTATAACGAAATTTCCCCGGCTATCGATTGGAAAAATATTGCATAGTAAGATATAGAATAACATCTGAATTGAATTTTAAAGAGATTTTTTCGTGATTAAACGCCCTGACTATCGAGCACTACAAGCATTGGATACTGTGATCCGTGAACGCGGCTTTGAGCGCGCTGCGCAAAAGTTATGTATCACTCAATCTGCCGTTTCCCAACGAATTAAGCAGCTTGAGAACCTATTTGGTCAACCATTATTAGTGAGGACTATCCCTCCTCAACCAACTGAGCAAGGACAAAAACTACTCGCGCTATTACATCAAGTGGAATTACTAGAAGAGCAATGGCTTGGTGACGAAAGTAATGGCACAACCCCGTTGTTACTATCAGTGGCAGTCAATGCTGATAGTTTAGCAACCTGGTTCCTGCCAGCTCTTAATCCAGTACTACATGACAGCCCTATTCGCCTTAATATTCAAGTCGAAGATGAAACCCGCACTCAAGAGCTGCTACGTAGAGGAGAGGTCGTTGGCGCGATTAGTATTCAACCAGAGCCTTTACCTGGCTGCCTGGTAGATAAACTGGGTGCACTGGATTATTTATTTGTGTCCTCACCAACTTTTGCTGAGCGTTATTTCCCTACCGGGGTAACAAAAGCCTCACTGTTAAAAGCACCTGCTGTCGCTTTTGATCATCTAGATGATATGCATCAAGCTTTTGTGCAACAGAATTTTACCCTATCTCCAGGTAGTGTTCCTTGCCACATTGTAAATTCATCAGAGGCATTTGTTCAACTTGCTAAGCAAGGCTCAACCTGTTGTATGATCCCACATTTACAAATTATTGATGAATTAAATTCAGGTGAACTAGTCGACCTCACGCCCGGACTATGTCAGCGTAGAATGCTATACTGGCACCGCTTTTCGCCTGAAAGCAGGACAATGAGAAAGGTAACTGACGCCCTGGTAAAAACTGGACGCCAGATATTAAAACAAGCAGATAATGATAATGTGGCAAATAACAATTAACGTTTCAATTCAAAAACAACATCAACTTGATCGGTAAAATCAATACTCTGTTGTTCGTAAGTTTGATTGCTATCACTGGCAGCAGCAGCCACCATTTGGTTCATAGCCTTCATTCTTGGCATTGGATAAGGGGTTGCATCAGGTGCTCGATAATTAATACTATAAACTTTGCCTAATTTAACATTAAATCCTGCTGCTAACGCTTCTGCTTGCGCTTTAGCATTGTCAATTGCTTTATTACGAGCTTCATCACGATAGTGTTTAGGATCCTTAACACCAAATTGCACCGAATTAATTTCATTTAAACCAGCTGCTAGCGCACCATCCAATAAAGTATTCAATTGATCTAGTTTATATAGTTTAACTTCTACTGAGCGTTCTGCAGTATAACCGACTATTTTAGATTTTTCGGCGCTTTTATCATATTCATATTTCGGTTGAGTCGTGATATTTGCCGCATTGATATCGCTATTTTCTATCCCTTTATCCTTGAGAAAGTCAAAATATTGCTTAACACGTGCGTCAACCGCCGTTTTAGCTGAGGCCGCATTTTTTTCAGTTACAGCAACATTAATTAGTAAAGTGACCATATCTGGTGTGGCTTTAATCGTTGCATTACCTGATGTCACGATATGTGGCCCATTAGGTAAGGAGTTAGATTGAGCAAGTAATGGTAATGAACTGACTGACATCATCGCTAAAAATATAATCGAACTAAGCTTCACGAGACCTCCTGCACATAATTAATCAACTCTAGATAGACTATTTGCTAGCCAATAATCGTTTATTCTTAACATAATAGAATATTAAAAAGCATAATGGGAAGGTTAATCATAATGAATAATTTTAATCAACGCTAACTAATGCAAATTTAAATAGCGAGATAGTTTACTAACCGATAAAAATATTGGTGTGAAAGCTAATCCACACCAAAATAATTAATTAGCTATTTTTGGTTTGATATAAATGAACATCCATTTTTGGAAAAGGTATGCCAATATTATGTGCATCTAACTGTTTTTTAAAATTTTCCATCAAGTCCCAATAGACATTCCATCCATCAGCGTTAGTTGTCCAAACACGTACGACAAAATTAAGAGAAGAAGGTGCCATTTCATGTAAACGGATAGTAACACCTTTATCATGCTGAATACGCTCATCTGCTGCAATAACATCACCTAACACTTTTTTAACCCACGAGTTTCGCAGTCTCTAAAAAAGAAGTATAAATTTAAAAACAAGAAAAAATCAGGATGTTCATATTTTGTCCGGTTATCCATGCATTAAAGATATCTATAAAATATTCTTGCAAGTAAGCAGTGTAAGATACTCTAGTTTGGCGTTATCAGAAGTCAGCCCATCGCCTTTATCTCATGACACGGTTAGCCGATGGTTAAAAAGTAGATGTTTCCGCCCTAAAGACCTATGGCGATTAGTTGAACCTTCTATAGACAAAAAAAGCCCTTGTGTACTAATTGCCGATGATACATTAAGCGTGTTGCTTAATAGTGAAATAAGGGTGTTTCGGTGATTGAAGTAAATTTTACGCTGTTCTGAGATGGAAATTCCAAAGACCTGCGCTAAGGAGTAAGAAGGTATCATCAATAAAGGGTCTACGATTCCGTAAAATTTGGGTCATGCAACCGAGGCGCTTGATACCCGCGATGGCGTGTTCAACTGTAATACGGATGCCCGAGATTATTTTATTTTCTTGTTTTTGTTCAGGCGATAAAGGTCTTTTTCGAGTTCCTTTTTTTGGGATTTGTGTATTAGGATGCTGTTTATCTATACCTTGAAAACCGGTATCTGCCCAGATGGTTACCT
>NZ_NHNG01000081.1:0-4622 GCF_002287155.1 Arsenophonus sp. ENCA | reverse complement strand
CATAAACGATTATCTCGTAACAGCCGCTCTTTGTTGATCATTTCAAACCTTTATTCTCTAAGTTAAACCTCTTTTTATTCTCAATAGCGTGACAAAAAATGCAAGTCTCTATTCAGCAACTAGTTTATTGATAATGAACCATCTCTATTTTTCTACTACGTGTTTTGGCAATCAATGTATCATCGGCAATTAGTACACAAGGGCTTTTTTTGTCTATAGAAGGTTCAACTAATCGCCATAGGTCTTTAGTGCGGAAACATCTACTTTTTAACCATCGGCTAACCGTGTCATGAGATAAAGGCGATGGGCTGACTTCTGATAACGCCAAACTAGAGTATCTTACACTGCTTACTTGTAAGAATATTTTATAGATATCTTTAATGCATGGATAACCGGACAAAATATGAACATCCTGATTTTTTCTTGTTTTTAAATTTATACTTCTTTTTTAGAGACTGCGAAACTCGTGTATTTGACTGGTTTTCACAAAAAACCAAAATAATTTGTAGATTATTGACTTGTTCATCTGTATCTACCAAGTGATGGAAATCATGTTGGCTAAATTGATATAACGGCTGCTTAGGTGATAATAAAATAGTCAGCGCATCTAACAAACTTGACTTACCCCAGGTATTTTCACCAATCAACACAGTATTATGATCTAAGGTCAATG
Organism: Arsenophonus sp. ENCA; assembly: GCF_002287155.1. Taxonomy (NCBI): domain Bacteria; kingdom Pseudomonadati; phylum Pseudomonadota; class Gammaproteobacteria; order Enterobacterales; family Morganellaceae; genus Arsenophonus; species Arsenophonus sp. ENCA. The sequence continues at coordinate 3,949 of NZ_NHNG01000081.1, read as the reverse complement.
AAAGCCGATTGATGCCGCGAAAACCGGAAATCTCCACTTGTTGCAAATACATGGTTAACCTCTTTTTATGCCTATCAGCAATAGTTACTGGATTATCCTATGAGCAAATGAATTACGTTTAAATATTATTCTATGATATTGCGCCTAGTTTGAGTCTGTTATAAAATATTTATCATTATTTTGCCTATCTTTTTCACATTATTTCCACAAAATCATCGCCATAAAAGCGTTAATTGTAATAAGGATGGACTATGTATTCAGGACTACTTATCATTCTTTTACCGTTAACTCTAGGCTATCTGTTTCGCTTCAAGAATAAGAAGATTTTAGCGCTTACTCATCGCCTATTAGGCGTGATGGTTTACATTATTTTATTTTTAATGGGCATCACTTTGGCGTTATTGGATAATATTAATACTCATCTTACTGCAATTTTTATCTATACCATGGTTTTCTTTTGCTGCACCTTTGCCGCTAACCTGATTGCTTTATTATTATTGGATAAACTTTTTCCGTGGAAAATTGTGAAACAGGAAACCAATAAACCACTCTCTCGATTAAAAATGATTTTAAGTTCACTACCACTGTGTGGCGTGTTAATACTAGGTTTCTTGTTAGGATTAACAAAGTGGCCATTTTTATCCTATGCCAAACATGGTACTGAAATTACCCTTATCTGTTTATTATTATTGGTGGGTTGCCATCTTCGTAATAGTGGGATGTATCTTCGGCAAATTTTAATCAATTTCAGAGGCGCAACGATTGCGGTAATTGTTGCCACCAGCGCGCTACTCGGTGGTATTTTGGCGGCATTTTTATTAGGGTTACCTACTAAAGTAGGTTTAGCGATTGCAGCCGGATACGGTTGGTATTCTCTAACCGGTATACTGCTTACCGACGCTTACGGGCCAGTCATTGGTAGTACCGCTTTCTTTAACGACCTAATGCGTGAATTAGCGGCTATTATGCTTATTCCAATTATTATCAATCAATTTCGTTCTACTGCATTGGGAATTTGTGGCTCAACATCGATGGACTTTACGCTACCCATATTACAACGGGGGGGGGGGGGGGGCTATTGTACCTGCTGCCATTGTCCACGGTTTTGTACTAAGTCTATTGACGCCATTACTGATTGCCTTCTTCACCTAATAGATAACTAAATTTTCTGCCAACCACACTGGTGCTAAATAGGTAACCAAACATGGGTAAAAAACGGATTTTAGTACTTGGTGCTAACGGTTATATTGGTCAAAATCTGCTCCCCGCGTTAATCAAACAAGGACATATGATCACCGCAGCAACACGTCAACTTGATTGGGCTAGAGCACAAAATTGGCCAAATACTGAATGTTGTTATGTTGATCTACTCGCAGCCAAAACCTTAAACAATATTATGACAAATATTGATATCGTTTACTTTCTTGTTCACAGTATGGCAACTAATAATAATCTTATTGAACAAGAATGCCTGGCTGCTCTTAATGTTAAAAATGTACTCAAGCACTCTCAAGTAAAGCAAGTTATCTATTTAAGCGCACTACAAAACCATTGCTGTCATTCACAACATCTGATGGCACGTAAACTGACCGGAGAAATTTTACGTGAAAGTAAAATTCCGCTGACAGAAATTCGGGCACCAATTATTATTGGTGCGGGCTCCGCGCCCTATGAAATAATTCGGGATATGACTTACAACTTATTCATCCTATTGCTTTAGAAAACATGCTGTATTATCTGACGCAATTGATAGCCCATCCAACTAATGAGCATCGTATACTTGATGCTGGTGGGCCGGAATATATTGATTATCAAACACTCTTCAAGCGCTTTATGCTGACAAGCGGTAAGTATCGACCACTGATCCCGCTACCTATCCCAATTAGATTAATTTCCATTCAGTTCATTAGCCTAATAACTTCAGTCTCTCCCTCTATTACCAAAAGTTTAATTCAAGGGCTACAGCACAATCTGCCAGCTAATGATCAAGCGTTAAAACAACTTATTCCGCAAAAATTGCTTAGCGTTGATGAAGCAATCAAACAAGCGTTTATTCACTCGCCTAATGCCATTAATAAAGCGGATTGGGGCTCAGATCCAATCCTAAAAACAAAATGGTGTGACAAATATAGTTATTATCCGAAAGATGCCGGTTTTACGCTAACAACCCGCGCTACTAGCCAAACTATTTGGCAAATCGTGCAACAAATTGGTGGCAAAAGAGGATATTTCTACGCCAATATTTTATGGCAATTACGCGCCTTGATTGATGATTTAATGTTCAACAAAGTAAAATATGGCCGCCCTATACGTGAAGAATTATATTTAGGCGACATGATTGATAGCTGGAAAGTGATCAATATCAAACCCGGACATCAATTAACCCTATTATTTGGTATGAAAGCACCGGGACTAGGGCGTTTAACTTTTACCATCAAGGATTATGGCAAATATCGAACGTTAGATGTCAGAGCATGGTGGCATCCTGCCGGTTTTTCAGGACTAATGTATTGGTTAATCATGAGCCCAATTCATCGTTTTATATTCAAGGGTATGGCTAAAAAAATTAATAAAATTGCATTAATAATGCATAAAAAATAAAAAAATTAGATTAGCAAAGCCAAAAAGCCTTATAAAATATCAATATTAGTCTATTTGTAGAAATTGCATATTGCGTAATTATTCCATTAAGATTATCATTATTTAACTTGTTTATTTATTCATTTTTTTAGCATGAGTATTCAATTAAAACAAATTAATTGCTTTTATGGTGAAGAGCAAGCCCTACACAACATCAATTTGACATGTGAAACGGGTGAAACGATGGTATTACTTGGCCCAAGCGGGGCTGGCAAAAGCTCATTATTACGTGTCTTCAATTTACTAGAGATGCCCCGTTCAGGCCAACTGAATATCGCTGGATACCATTTTGATTTTTCACGCCAAACCAAAAAAAATGAAATCAGAGCGTTAAGACAAAAAGTTCGGATGGTATTTCAACAATATAATTTATGGCCACATTTGACCGTAATGGAAAATCTGATTGAAGCGCCTTGTTTAGTATTAGGTTTAACTAAGGCAACAGCTAAAGAAAAAGCAGCAAATTTATTGCACAGTTTACGGTTAACCGAATGTGCTAATCGTTTCCCATTGCATCTTTCTGGAGGTCAGCAACAGCGAGTGGCAATTGCCAGAGCATTAATGATGGAGCCTGAAATTCTGTTATTTGATGAACCAACAGCCGCTCTCGATCCTGAAATTACAACCCAAGTAATTAATATTATACAAGAATTATCAAAAACGGGCATCACCCAACTGATAGTGACTCATGATATTGATTTTGCCCGTAAAACAGCGAGCAAGATAGTTTATATGGAAAAAGGAGTAATTGTGGAGCAAGGCGATATTGATCGTTTCACTAGACCACAAACTCAAGGCTTGGAAAATTATCTATCCCATTCATCTCATTGAGAATAACGTAATGAAAAAATCACTGTTAGCTATTATCTTATGCAGCCTATCCATATCAGTACTAGCCTCACCAAAAGAGACGATACGCTTTGCAACTGAAGCAACATATGCCCCATTCGAATCAATTGATGCCAATAATAACATTAAGCGTGTTGCTTAATAGTGAAATAAGGGTGTTTCGGTGATTGAAGTAAATTTTACGCTGTTCTGAGATGGAAATTCCAAAGACCTGCGCTAAGGAGTAAGAAGGTATCATCAATAAAGGGTCTACGATTCCGTAAAATTTGGGTCATGCAACCGAGGCGCTTGATACCCGCGATGGCGTGTTCAACTGTAATACGGATGCCCGAGATTATTTTATTTTCTTGTTTTTGTTCAGGCGATAAAGGTCTTTTTCGAGTTCCTTTTTTTGGGATTTGTGTATTAGGATGCTGTTTATCTATACCTTGAAAACCGGTATCTGCCCAGATGGTTACCT
>NZ_NHNG01000745.1:0-830 GCF_002287155.1 Arsenophonus sp. ENCA | reverse complement strand
AAGAAAGCACAGGATGATGAAGCCAGTGGTGAGATTGAAACAGCACATCCGGGTTACCTGGGGTCGCAGGACACTTTTTATGTTGGTCATTTAAAAGGTGTTGGTCGTATCTACCAACAAACTTATATTGATACTTACTGCAAAGTCGTTCATTGTAAACTTTACACAACGAAAAGTTCGATAACTGCTGCGGATTTATTAAATGACAAGGTTCTGCCTTTTTATGCCCAACATGGATTACCGATATTACGTATACTGACGGACAGAGGTAGTGAATATTGTGGTAAAGTTGAGCATCACGATTATCAACTTTATCTGGCTATCAACGATATTGATCACACAAAAACTAAGGCACGCTCGCCTCAAACTAATGGAATTTGTGAACGTTTTCATAAAACCGTATTACAAGAGTTCTACCAGGTAGTTTTTCGTAAGAAAATCTACGGTAATTTAGAGGAATTACAAACTGATTTAGATAAATGGTTAGAGGAATACAATAACCAGCGTACTCATCAAGGAAAAATGTGTTGCGGTCGAACACCCATAGCAACTTTACACGATGGAAAACAAATTTGGAGAGAAAAAGATTTAAATCAAATTTAGCCTGACAGATACTGTATAAATAACCGGTAACTGTCAGATCAAGTCTGAGCTACTACAACCCTGAATAGCAGAATAATGAACAAACACATCCTGACTGCCATTTTTGGGTGAAATAAATCCAAAACCTTTATCAGCGTTAAACCATTTAACAATACCTGTATTGATGCTTGACATATACGTTCCTTAATTTTGTTAATTAATCAAAAATCTCAAAGATTAACATGATT
>NZ_NHNG01000541.1:0-15257 GCF_002287155.1 Arsenophonus sp. ENCA | reverse complement strand
AACTCAAGCAGGAAGCGATGCCTGCTCATTGGAAACCAACCAAGCGGCGACAAAAAGATTTAGACGCCACGTGGACTAAAAAACACGGTAAGAGTCATTATGGCTATAAGCTTTCGGTAAACATGGATAAGAAGTACAAATTCATCAGAAAAATCGTCACCGATACGGCCAGCACCCACGACAGTCAGCATTTCGAAAGGGTCATTGACAAGGCCAACACCAATCGCAATATCTACGCCGACCGAGGCTATCCCTCTGCGGAGCGGGAAGCTTGGCTGAAGGCAAACGGCTATAGGAGCCAGATTCAGCGTAAAGGCCATCGAAACAAACCGTTGTCCAAGACTCAGCAAGGGCGAAACCACAGGATTGCAAAGACTAGGGCACGGGTTGAACATGCATTTGCGGCGATGGAACAAATGGGTAGAAAACTGATCCGCACCATTGGACAGGTGCGCGCTAATTTTGCCATGACGATGATGGCAGCATGTTACAACCTAAAGCGGTTGGCGTACTTCCAGAGCGCGTGCATCGTGGCTTTGTGACGCCCAGAATGGGTCAAATGGCCCTAGCCAGCGCAATGTGCGATAGAATCAGTAGCGTGATAATCAAAAAAAATCTAATTATTTAGAATGAAAGCCAAGGGTTAATTGAAAATCTTGAGTTTTTCGAGGTGCCCATTAATCTAAATTTTGATATGAAGATTATAACTTATGGTTCTAAATTTTCCGTGATAAAAATATTCGATTTAGAAATATAACTGAAAGAGTTATTGAGACACTGAGTTCATAGTTTGTAAGCAGTAATCAATAAATATAAGGGTATTTTCATCAATATAATCAATGTAACTATCTTGAAAATGCTTATTTTTTAATTTGATATAATTAATTCTTGATTCGAAGTCAGTTTTATCAGATTGTTATTAATAATTTGTTGAATAAATGGTGTTTTTTTAAATGTTAATGTTAAATTTTAATAGATTAGAGAATGTTTTATATTGGTGTTTTGCTTTTTTATTAGCGCTAATTATTGCAATTTTGTTTTCTATTCAGGGTGGTTTTGATGATAGTCTTGTTTATTATGGGCAGTTTATTATAGTAAAAAAAGTTGGTTTTTATGAGGCTGTTTATTCAATTTTTTCTCAAACTGGTAAATTTGAACCTGGGATAATCTTAGTATTTTATATACAGTCTTTTTTTATTGATTCGTTAAATTCTTTTTTGATTGTCAATATCTGTATAATCAATTTATTATTGGCCAGTTTATATTTTATATATAATAAAAGCTCGCATAATAACTCTAGAATTTCTTATTTGTCCATAGCAATATTATTTTTATCTTATTATACATTTGCTAATTATATTTATATATGGCGAAGTATATATGCTTTTTATTTTATAGGTTTGTATATTTTATTTTGCAAAAAAAATAAATATAATTTTATTTTTTTAGTTTTTGCATTTTTTTTCCATTTTTCATCTTTAGCATATATATCAATTTATTTTATTATTAAAAATATAAAATTAAGTAAACTAAAGGTTATCGGTTCATCATTTATAATGTCTATTATGATATTTGTAATGATGTTTTTTTTGCCTGAATTTATCACACTTTTTACCTCTGGAGATGGGCAATCAGTATTTATAACTCTTGATAAAGAAGTTTATCTTATTTTTAGAAGGATATTAATAAGTTCATCTTTTTTTTTATATTATTGATTTATACTCCACCAAAGAATTTCGAAAAATTATATTTTTTAATACTAACTTTGGTTATTTTTTCTATTATATTCTCTTTTAATGCACAGTTATCATGGCGTATTTTATCACCAGCGGCTATGTTAGGAACGATACTCTTAATTAATGTATCAAAAAACAAATCTATTATATATTTTTTATTATTGTTATCCACTGTCCCTTCATTAAGGCTTCTATATTTATTTTCAGTAGGGCAATTTCATGCATCATAAAAAAATTAGTGTAATTATACCATGTTATAATGCAAGTAAAACTATTAGCAGAGCAATTAATTCGGTATTACAGCAATTTTATCCAATATTTGAAATAATATGTATAGATGATAATTCAAAAGATAATACAGTAGAAATATTAGAGAAAGAATTTGATAATATTATTCTAATAAAAAATAAAAAGAATGTTGGTGCAGCTAAATCAAGAAACATTGGTATGAATAAAGCAAAGGGGGACTTTATTGCTTTTTTAGATTCTGATGATATTTGGTATTCTAATAAAATAGAAATACAGATCCAGTATATAATTAAGTTTAATTTGGTTTTTATAGGTTCTACTTTTTCAATAAATGAAATTAAACAATTAAATAATAGTGAGTATAGTTATAAATTATTATTTTTATATAAATTAGCACTATCCAATAAATTATCTACTTCTTCAGTTATTATTAAAAATATAAATATAAAATTTGATGAACGAATGAGATATGCGGAAGACTATGATTTATGGTTAAGAATTACTAAATTTTATCCCAATGATGCAGGGTTCATTATACAACCATTAGTTAGCTTAGGTAAGCATAATTATAGTATTTCAGGTTTAAGTTCTCATTTATTAAAAATGGAAAGAGGTGAATTATTGGCTTTGAAAAATAATCTAGGTTATTATAAGCATATATTCCAGTTTTTTTCACTTATTAAATTTCTTCGTAGATTAATTATAGTTTATATATTAAAAAATAAATGTATTAAAAATAATTAGTTTTATGCTTTTTTATTCTATAATATATAAAATTAATTATTTATAAATATTAAGCAGCACTTATGAATATAGTGAAAATTATAAAAATATAATTTGTATAATAAAATATTTTTCTATGTTAATAAGATGTATTAAAATAAGCTTGATAAAGTTAGTGTTATTTTTAATTTAAATGCTAAGTTTATATTTATATGAGCAATATAATAGAAAAATTTATATTATTATTTATAATAACTAATTTTTAGAAAACCATTAATTAATATAAATTATTAAATTTAATTTTTATTGGAAAATGTTTTATGTTTTTCATTTTTGATAAATCGAGTTGGTAAGGTGTAAGGTAGGAATTTTAATTTATTCATAATAAAAAATTATTTATTGAAAATTAAATTAATCCAAAAATTAACTTGTGACCAATATTAATATTAAAGTGGCAAATATGATTAATAATATACTCCCTGTGATAATGGCAGGTGGCTCTGGAAGTAGATTATGGCCATTATCGAGATCCCTCTATCCAAAACAGTTTTTATCTTTAACTTCTACATCGTCTACTATGCTACAAGAAACTGTCGCAAGGCTAGATAATATTGAACACTTGCCACCAATTTTTATCTGTAATGAAGAACATAGATTTGTTGTTGCGGAGCAACTTCGGAAAAATAATATTATATATAGTAATATTTTACTTGAACCTGAAGGTAGAAATACAGCACCAGCAGTGGCACTTGCTGCTTTAAAAGCAATTACTGATGGCTGCGATCCTTTATTATTAGTGCTGGCAGCTGATCATCTTATTGCAGATGTTGATATATTTGAAGCATCTATTATGAATGCTATTAAGCATGCTGAAAATAATAAGTTAGTTACCTTTGGTATTTTTCCAGATAGCCCCGAAACTGGTTATGGCTATATTCGTCGAGGCGCTGAAATTAGTGAATCTGTGTTTAAGGTAAAAGAATTTGTTGAAAAGCCATGCCTTAAGAAAGCTTCTGAATATTTAAATTCAAATGAATATTTTTGGAATAGTGGAATTTTCTTTTTTAAAGCATCAGTATATTTAAGTGAATTGAAGCGATATAGAAAAGATATTTATGATATTTGTGTTAATGCTATATCCGATACTCATGTTGATTTGGACTTTACACGATTAGATGAAACAGAGTTTTTAAAATGCCCTTCAGAATCAATAGATTATGCGGTAATGGAACATTCTAAAGATACTGTTGTAGTTAATATGAATGCAGGGTGGAATGATATTGGTTCATGGGCTTCATTATGGAATGTTACTGATAAGGATTTCAATGGTAATGCCGTTCGTGGTGATGTCTTAACTGATACGACAAAGAATTGTTACATATATTCTCAAAATAGGCTAATTGCTGCGGTAGGTCTTAGCAATTTGGCTATTGTTGAAACAAAAGATGCTGTGTTAGTTGTCGATATAAATAAAACGCAAGATGTTAAAAATATTGTTGAAACATTAAAGAAAAATAATAGAACAGAGTATTTACAACATAAAGAAGTTTTTCGTCCATGGGGAAAGCACGACACAATAGCAGAAGGTGCACGATATCATGTTAAATCGGTTACGGTAAAACCAGGAGAAAAAACGGCAAAGCAATTACATTATCATAGAGCAGAGCACTGGGTTGTTGTTTCAGGAACAGCCCAAGTTACAAAAGGTGATGAGATAGTATTGCTTACAGAAAATGAATCAATTTACATACCTGTTGGGGTGCCTCATGCTGTTGAGAATCCAGGTGTCATTCCTTTAGAATTAATTGAAGTTCGTACAGGCGTATATTTAAATGAAAATGATGTTATAAGACTTGAAGAATATGGAGCCGGCTATTAGTTATGAATAAATTAACATGTTTTAAAACCTATGATATTCGTGGGCGGCTGGTTGATGAGATTAATGATGATATAGCTTATCGTATAGGACGTGCCTATGGTGAGTTCTTAAAACCGAAAAATGTGGTAGTAGGAAATGATGCGCGTTTAACTAGTGAATCGCTAAAATTATCACTTGCTAAAGGTTTGAGAGACAGTGGTGTTGATGTAGTAGATATCGGTCTTGCGGGTACTGAGGAAATATATTTTTCTACATTTCATTTAGGGTTAGATGGTGGTATTGAAGTGACTGCCAGCCACAACCCAATTGATTTCAATGGTATGAAATTAGTTAAGAGAAATGCGGAGCCAATAAATTATGAAAATGAATTGAAACAAATACAGGCTTTAGCTGAAAAAAATAAATTTCCTGATTTATCTGAAGATAAAAAAGGTAACTATAAGTGTGTTTCTATTTTAGATGATTATGTAAAACATTTATTGAGTTATATTAATATTAATAAGTTAAATAAATTAAAATTGGTAATTAATTCTGGTAATGGCGCAGCTGGACACGTTATTGATAAATTAGAAAGCGAATTTAAACGAAATAATATATTAATTGAGATAATTAAAATTCATCATGAACCTGATGGTCATTTTCCTCATGGAATACCAAATCCTTTATTACCAGAGAATAGATTAGATACTGCCGAAGCAGTCATAAAAAATAATGCAGATATTGGAATCGCATTTGATGGCGATTTTGATAGATGTTTTTTCTTTGATGAAAAAGGTTGTTTTATTGAAGGATATTATATAGTTGGTTTGCTTGCAGAGTATTTCTTGAAAAAAAATCCAGAAGAACGGATCATTCATGATCCGCGATTATTCTGGAATACCATTGAGATTGTGAAAAAAAATGGTGGAACGCCTATTCAGTCAAAAACAGGTCATGCTTTTATGAAGGAAAAAATGAGAAAAGAGAATGCTGTTTATGGCGGAGAAATGAGTGCACATCACTATTTTCGAAATTTTGCCTATTGCGATAGTGGTATGATACCTTGGTTATTAATTATAGAGTTGCTTTCACAGGAGAACATCACGTTATCTGAATTAGTCAACAGTATGATAGATGCATATCCTTCCTCAGGGGAAATTAATAGCAATATTGATAATCCATTGATTGCTATTAAGAGTGTTGAGAATCATTATGCAAATGATGCTGTAATGATAGATAAAACTGATGGGGTTAGTATTGAGTTTGAAGATTGGCGGTTTAATCTTCGTTCATCAAATACCGAGAATCTTGTTAGGCTTAATGTTGAGTCTAGAAAAAATATAAAACTTATGAATAAGAAGACTTGTGAAATATTGAAAATTTTAACTTCATATTAGTGTTGAATATTTTTGTATTAGTATAAAATATGATTTTTAGCTTAATTTTTGTTTTTATAGCGTAGTATATAACTTACAGGATTAATTGGTAGTGAGTGTTATATTCTGTAATATACATTTTGATTTTAAGTTGTTATTTTACTGTGTTTAATATATCTCAATCGAAAAAATTAAATAAATAGTAAATAATATTTTTTAATTTAAAAAGTTAGAATATATATTGAGGTTTATTTATCATTTTGTTTAAGCAATTATATTTTATTTTTAGTGTTTTAAAATTACTGAGGAAGTTATGAAAAAAGCTTTAATTACTGGTGTAACTGGTCAGGATGGTTCTTATTTGGTTGAATTCCTTTTGGAAAAAGGTTACCAAGTACATGGTCTTCAAAGACGTTCATCTTCATTTAATACTCAACGAATAGATCATATATTTCAAGAGAAAAAATTAAACAGTAAAAATTTTGTTTTACATTATGGTGATTTAACTGATTCATCGAATTTGACTCGACTTTTGAAAGAAATTGAGCCTGATGAAGTTTATAATCTGGGAGCTCAGTCACACGTAGCAATATCTTTTGATTGTCCTGAATATACCGCTGATGTTGATGCTATGGGGACTCTTCGTTTATTAGAAGCGATACGTTTTTTAGGTTTACAAAAAAAAACGAGGTTTTATCAAGCTTCCACATCTGAACTATATGGCCTAGTACGAGAAATTCCACAAAAGGAAACAACGCCATTCCATCCTCGTTCACCTTATGCAGTCGCAAAATTATATGCATATTGGATCACTGTTAATTACCGCGAAGCTTATGGTATTTATGCCTGTAATGGGATTTTATTTAATCATGAATCACCACGTCGTGGCGAAACTTTTGTAACAAGGAAGATAACGAGGACGCTTGCTAATATATCTCAAGGGTTAGAAAAATGTTTATATTTGGGTAATTTGAATTCACTGCGAGATTGGGGACATGCAAAAGATTATGTTCGTATGCAATGGCTAATGTTACAACAGGAACAACCGGATGATTTTGTTATTGCGACAGGCAAACAAATTTCTGTTAGAGAATTTGTTTGTATTGCCGCTAGAGAATTAGGAATTGAATTAGAGTTTAAAGGTACTGGTCTTGATGAAGTTGGTATTGTGAAGTCAATCTCTGGTGATACATTGTCTGTAAATGTCGGTGATGTTATTGTTAAGGTTGATTGTCGGTATTTTAGGCCAGCAGAAGTTGATACTCTATTAGGTGATCCATCAAAAACTAAAAATAAATTAGGCTGGAAACCAGAAATTACAGTAAATGAAATGTGTGCTGAAATGGTGCAGAGTGACTTGCAACAAGCTAAAGCAATAGCAATTTTAAAGTCCCATGGTTATGAAATTCCCGTCGCAATAGAATCTAAGTAAGGTTAAAAATTGAAAATATTACTTACGGGTGCGGGCGGCATGGTAGGCCGAAATATTGTTGCTCATGTTAAATTTGCTGAGCACAAATTTCTTATCCCATCGAGAAATGAATTAAATTTACTAGAAAAAATGCAGATTACAGCTTATTTGCAAAAAAATAAACCTGATTTTATTATTCATGCCGCAGGAATTGTTGGCGGAATTAACGCAAATATTAATAATCCTATCAGATTCTTAGTTGAAAATATGCAAATGGGTATTAATTTGTTAACTGCCGCTAAGGATAATAATATTAAGAATTTATTAAATTTAGGTAGTTCTTGTATGTATCCTAGGGATCATAATACAAAATTGACCGAAAATATGGTTCTTACTGGGGAATTAGAACCGACGAATGAAGGCTATGCACTAGCGAAGATCGCATGTGCTAGATTATGCGAATATATCAATCGGGAAGATTCGTTGTTCCTATATAAAACGGTTATTCCATGTAATTTATATGGTAAATATGATAAGTTCGATGAACAGAATTCTCATATGATCCCTGCCGTGATAAGAAAAATCATGAGTGCGATCGAAGAAAATAAAAATCAAGTTGAAATATGGGGAGACGGTGAAGCCAGACGTGAGTTTATGTATGCCGGAGATTTAGCTGATTTTATATTTTATGCGATTGATAATTTCCCAAAGATGCCTTTCAATATCAATGTAGGTTTAGGTTATGATTATACTATCACGGAGTATTATAGAGTCATTGCTAAGATCTTAGGATATAAAGGAACCTTTATTTATAATAAATCTAAACCAATAGGAATGCGGCGTAAACTCATAGATAATACTTTATTATCTAAATTTGGTTGGTCAAATAAAATAGATTTAGAAAGTGGTATAAGAAAAACTTGTGAATATTTTTTAAATGAGAATATAAATGATTAATTTTCCATTAACAATTAGTACCTGGGATCAAAATGAACTTGATGCTATTCAAAGAGTTATTGATTCAAACATGTTCACTATGGGGGAATCTGTAAGGCAATATGAAAAAGACTTTGCTCATTACTTTGGTTCCAAATATGCAGTCATGGTCAGCTCTGGTTCAACGGCTAATTTATTAATGATTGCCTCATTATTCTTTACTAAAAATCCGAAACTTAAGCGTGGTGATGAAATAATTGTTCCAGCAGTTTCTTGGTCAACAACATATTTTCCATTACAACAGTATGGCCTTCATGTTAAATTTGTCGATATCGATAAAAAAACATTAAATATGGATCTTGATAAATTAAAATCAGCAATTACAGAAAAAACAAAAGCTATTTTAACGGTTAATTTATTAGGCAATCTGAATGATTTTAAGGCGATCAATAAAATTATTGAAGGTAAAGATATTTTTATTCTTGAAGATAATTGTGAATCCATGGGAGCTACTTTAAATGGTAAACAAGCAGGTACATTTGGTCTGATGGGAACCTTTAGCTCATTTTTTTCACATCATATAGCAACCATGGAAGGTGGTTGTATTATAACTGATGATGAAGAGCTGTATCATATATTACTTTGTATTAGAGCTCATGGCTGGACACGTAATTTACCTGAACATAATCATGTAACTGGGCAAAAAAGTAATGATCCTTTTGAAGAGTCATTTAAATTTGTACTTCCAGGATATAATGTTCGGCCATTAGAAATGAGTGGTGCAATTGGAATTGAACAATTAAAAAAATTACCTAATTTTATTGAAATGCGTAGAAAAAATGCCCTTGTTTTTAAAGAATTATTCAATAATCATCCTTATATAGATATTCAGCATGAAACCGGAGAAAGCAGCTGGTTTGGCTTTGCTTTAATACTTAAAGAAAATGCGCCTTTATCTAGAGCAGATTTAGTCAAAAAGTTGGTTGATGCAGGAATTGAATGTCGCCCTATTGTGACAGGAAATTTCTTAAAGAATAGCAAAGTGCTTAGATTTTTTAACTATACAGTTTCTGGTGAAATTAGAGATGCTGAGTATATAGATAAAAATGGATTATTCGTCGGGAATCACCAAGTAGACCTTAGTCAGCAGATAGACTATCTCTATAAGTTACTTCAATAAATTATAACTCTTTAGAGAAAATATTTAATAAAAAAGTAGTTTTGAATTAGTCTTTTAAAAATTATAGTAAGTATCATATTGATGTTTATGTCTATTAGTTATTTTTAATAATTTAAATTTTAAACTTGGTGTTGTGAATTGAATAATAAAATAAAGTCGATAAAATATACATCAAAGATTTATATTATAATTAATTTTAATTAAGAAGTATTTTCATTGTTTTTTATAAGAGATAAGAATGAAGAAAAAAATTGTATTTGTTGTTACAAAATCAGAAATAGGTGGTGCTCAAACATGGATCTATGAATTAAAAAAAATTATTCAACCATATTATGATGTTTATCTAATTACTTCAGAAAATGGTTGGTTAACAAATAAGTTTGATAAGAATAAAGTAAAAATAATACCAAATATTATAAAGTTTTTTGATTTTAAAGCTAGTTACAAAATAGCAAAATATTTAAAATCGATTTCAGCAGATATTATTATTTCTAACTCTGCAAATGCAGGCATTCATGCTAGATTATCAAAAATTTTATATAGTCATAAACATATATATGTTTCTCATGGTTGGTCTTGTATTTATAATGGTGGGAGCTTTAAAAAGTTATTTTGTTTTATAGAAAAAATGCTTTCTTTTATTACTGATTGTATTTTATGTGTATCAAATAGAGATAGTAGTAATGCTATTAGTATTATTGGTATTAATGAGAAAAAAATTTCAATTATTAAAAATAGTATATCCCCGTTAACATATAAGGTAACAAAAAATAAGAGAAAAAAAATTATTTTCTTAGGACGATTGGCCCATCCTAAAAGACCTGATTTATTTATTAATGCTTCAAAATATTTTCCAAATGCTGATTTTTATTTGGTTGGTGATGGCCCTAAAAAATATCTTATTGAAGATGAAAAAAATAAAAGCAATAATTTGTTTTTTTTAGGTGAGATAAAAAATTTTAGTAATTTTCATGAATATGATATTTTCATTCTTTGCTCTGATAGTGAAGGACTTCCTATGTCTGCTATTGAGGCAGCTTCAGCAGGCCTCCCTTTGTTACTAAGCAATGTTGGTGGTTGTGAAGAACTTATTTTTTCAGAACATGGAATTTCTAATGGGCTTTTATTTGAGAACACATTAGATAGTTTAAATTGCGCTATTCAAAACATGTTAAATGATTATGATGCCTTTTTACAGAAGGCTCAGAGTTTAAGATCTGAATTTGATATTGCAAATGTACTAGATAGTTATATAAAAATCATTGAAGAGTAGAAAATTATCATGCTAACAATCCTCGGTGGTTCCGGTTTTATCGGTACCCGTCTTGCTAATCAATTAAAAGCACAACAAATTGAGTTTAAAATCGTTGATATTAATAAAAGCCCGGCACATCCAGACAACTGGCTATTTGGTGATGTCACTAAGGTAGAAACTTTATTGGAGCCATTAAAAGACGCTTCCATTATTATTAATCTAGCGGCGCAACATCAGGATAATGTGCATCCTATCAGTCTCTATTATGAAGTGAATGTGGAAGGTGCGAAAAATGTTTGTCAGGTTGCTGAGCAGCTAGATATTAAACATATTATTTTTACTTCTTCGCTGGCGGTTTATGGTTTTGTTGAGCAGGAAACTGGTGAAGATGGTAAATTTCAGCCTTTTAATGATTATGGTAAATCGAAGTTGGCAGCCGAGCGTGTCTATGATGACTGGCATGCAAAAGATAGCCAACGGACATTAGTGACTATTCGCCCGACTGTGGTTTTCGGTGAGGGTAATCGCGGCAATGTTTATAACCTATTTAGACAAATTGCTGCCGGGCAGTTTTTGATGATTGGTTCTGGCAATAATCAGAAATCGATGGCGTATGTGGAAAATGTCGCTGCCTTTTTATATTTTGTTACTAAATTAAAAGCTGGCCGTCATATCTTTAATTATGTTGATAAACCTGATTTCACCATGGATCAGTTAACCGAAATTATTTGTCTGGCATTGCAAAAACAGAAATCCAATCTCCGTATTCCTTATTCGTTGGGTCTTTTGGCGGGTTATTTTTTTGATTTGCTCGCTAAAATAACGGGTAAAAATTTTTCTATAAGCAGTATTCGGGTTAAAAAATTCTGTGCTCGCACTCAATTTAAATCTAATACCATCGCTGATACGGGATTTGAACCGCCGGTAACCTTGGCAAAGGGGATAGAAAATACCGTTCAGTTTGAGTTTAAAAAATCATTAGATTAATAAAAAATTCTGTTTGCTTAATTGGGCACAATTGAAAGCGTTAACAGTGACAATGATTGTGTTAGAATACAGTACTTATTGTTGAGGGCTGTATGTTAAACATCGTTTTATTTGAACCTGAAATTCCACCGAATACCGGTAATATTATTCGTCTATGCGCGAATACCGGCTGTAAGTTACATCTCATTGAACCATTGGGTTTTACCTGGGACGATAAACGGTTACGGCGGGCAGGGTTAGATTATCATGAGTTTGCCAATATTCAGCGTCATCATGATTATTTTGCTTTTCTAACTAGTATTGCTTTGTCCAACGCGCATTGTCAGACAGCATCTGCTAACCGTTTATTTGCTTTGACAACCAAAGGAACGCCAAGCCATAGTAGTGTGGCATATCGGCCGGGGGATTATTTAATGTTTGGGCCGGAGACCCGCGGTTTACCTGCATATGTTCTTGATGAGTTACCAACCAGTCAAAAGATCCGTATCCCAATGTTAGCAGATAGGCGCAGTATGAATTTGTCCAATTCCGTTGCAGTGGTGGTATTTGAAGCATGGCGCCAATTGGATTACCCCGGTGCACTGTTGCGTGAGTAATTTTATTCACCAAAGGTTGATGGCATGGTTAGATACCCTCACCAAAACCATGGATTGAGTTGCTAAATTTTTGATCCATATCTAGTGAAGGTTTTTTGCTGTTCGGTGTTCCCACTTTGCGCGCTGGTACTCCTGCCACGGTAGTATGAGGTGGTACATGGTGTAGCACTACTGAACCCGCGCCAATTTTAGCGCCCTTGCCAATTTCTATATTGCCTAAAATTTTTGCTCCCGCCCCGATCATCACCCCTTCACGAACTTTAGGATGACGATCTCCACCTGTTTTGCCGGTTCCACCAAGGGTGACTGATTGCAGTATCGAAACGTCATTTTCAACTACCGCCGTTTCGCCTATAACGATACCTGTTGCGTGATCAAGCATAATACCGTAGCCAATACTAGCCGCGGGATGGATATCAACCCCAAAAGAGACAGATATTTGGCTTTGCAGATAAGTTGCTAATGTCGTGCGATCCACTTTCCATAACCAGTGGCCGATACGATAAGCCTGTAAAGCATGAAAGCCCTTTAAATATAATAACGGGATTGAATATTTGTCGACTGCCGGATCACGTTGTACGATGGCTTTTAGATCACGAGCGGCATAAGCGATCATTTGTTTATCGTTTTTATAAGCATCTTGAATAATCTCTCGAACGGTAATCGCTGGCATAATCGGGGTAGCTAACTTGTTTGCCAGGATATAACTTAACGCATTACCAAGATTATCATGCTTAAGTAATGTCTCATGAAAAAAGCTGGCTAATATTGGCTCACAATTGGCTAAAATTTCACCCTCTTGCTTTATTATCGTCCAAATTTCCTCAAGTTGCTGTCGAGACATATTCACACTCTACTATTTTTAATGATCAAGAAGCACGTGTATCATTAGTTTCGTCTTTGGTTGCGCGGCTAAGTAATGTATTTGCTGCTTCGAGTACATTTTTATTACCGTACAGCACCTGATAGATTTGCTCGGTAATTGGCATTTCTACACCAACACGTTGCGCTAATGCACGGACTTCTTTGGTATTTAAGTAACCTTCAACCACCTGACCAATCTGCTTTTCAGCTTCTTTAGTCTGCATGCCTTGGCCGAGCAACATGCCAAAGCGACGATTACGCGATTGGTTGTCGGTACATGTCAAAACCAAATCACCTAAACCAGCCATTCCCATAAATGTAGAGGATTGAGCACCCATAGCGATGCCTAAGCGGCTGATTTCAGCTAATCCTCGGGTGATCAACGCTGTGCGAGCATTGGCGCCAAATCCGATACCATCGGACATGCCGGCACTAATCGCAATGACATTTTTGACCGCACCACCTAACTGCACACCGATCATATCTGGATTTTTATAAACTCGAAAACTCTTACCGCAATGGAAAAGTTGCTGTAGCTCTTCACTAAATTCTGCATTAGAAGCGGCTACCGCAATAGCAGTCGGTAAGCCGGCAGCCAGTTCTTTGGCAAAAGTTGGGCCGGAAAGAACAGCTAGCTGAATTTTATCTCCGAGCGTTTCGCGGGCAACGTCTTTTGTAACAGGCGTCCAGTCCCGTGTTCGAGCCCTTTTGTTGCCCAAATAATGCGTGAGTGTTGCGTTAAGTAAGGTTGAATATTTTGCAAAACTTGATTAAATGCATGGCTTGGAACGACGATCAATATATTGTGGCTTGCGGTTATTGCCGTCTTCAGGGAAACTTCAGGTAACAAATTGTCTGGGAATGGAACGTCGGGCAAAAATGCTTGGTTGCAGCGCTCTTGTTGTAATTTTTTAATCTGCTGAGGATCATGTCCCCAAAGCAGAACGCGGTGGCCATTACGGGCAAGTGTAATGGCTAATGCGGTGCCATAAGAGCCGGCACCGATAACTGTCATCGAAACAGTGTTCATTAAGCTTCCTGATGATCTGCCGAATTTTCAGTTTCGGCAGTATGCTGTTGTTGTAGATAGTTCATAAACAATGCATCAAAGTTAACAGGCGCTAAGTTTAGTTGAGGAAAAGTTCCACGGCTAACTAAATTGGTAATACATTCACGCGCATAGGGAAATAAAATATTTGGGCAATAAGCGCCTAAACAATGAGCCATTTGGCTTTCTTCGATACCATCAATAGAGAAAATGCCGGCTTGTTGCACTTCGCACAGGAAAGCGGTTTCTTCAGCGACGCTGGCGGTAACCGTGACCCGTAAGATAACTTCATAAACATGTTCAGCTAATTCACTAGACGAGGTGTCTAAATCTAATTTGACTTCTGGTTGCCACTCTTGCTGAAAAATATTGGGGGCACTTGGTGTTTCAAATGAGATATCTTTAGTATAAATTCGTTGGATCTGGAATACCATCTCTTCATGACTTTGTTCTGACATAATGTTAATTACCTTTTAAATTTCCTTATGATATTGAATTGTATAAACATAATTGCTGATGTGTCCGATGAATTACTTTTTGCCGCGGGCTAGAGGTAAATTTTCGCTAGACCAACCGGTAATTCCTTCTTTTAGAATAAAGACACGTTCAAAACCATATTGCACCAGTTGTTCAGCAGGTTTAGATGCTTCCATGCCATTTGCTGAGACAACAATAATGGGGTCGGGTAGCAACGTGACATCTCTGTCACGCCGCCCCCTAAGAACGGTACGTGCAAGTTTCCCCGCATACCGCTCAAGCCTTTATAAGTTACGATACTATACGATCGTAACCAGCAGCCCTACTATGTTTTTGTCGATGGCAATTAGGATGTAAGAGTTCAAGATTGCTGAGTTCGTTTCCGCCTCCTTTCACTCTTTCCACTTTATGGTGTATATTCCAACCAGTTTCTTGAGTAATTAATTGGTTACAGCACAAACAGCGTTTATCTTGTCTTCTCCATAATACGCTCACTTTCTTATTACCTACGGCTTTTTGTTTCCAGGTATTTTCTAGCCTTTTTTCGAAATATATTTCCCA
>NZ_NHNG01000639.1:0-4707 GCF_002287155.1 Arsenophonus sp. ENCA | reverse complement strand
AGCACCCACGACAGTCAGCATTTCGAAAGGGTCATTGACAAGGCCAACACCAATCGCAATATCTACGCCGACCGAGGCTATCCCTCTGCGGAGCGGGAAGCTTGGCTGAAGGCAAACGGCTATAGGAGCCAGATTCAGCGTAAAGGCCATCGAAACAAACCGTTGTCCAAGACTCAGCAAGGGCGAAACCACAGGATTGCAAAGACTAGGGCACGGGTTGAACATGCATTTGCGGCGATGGAACAAATGGGTAGAAAACTGATCCGCACCATTGGACAGGTGCGCGCTAATTTTGCCATGACGATGATGGCAGCATGTTACAACCTAAAGCGGTTGGCGTACTTCCAGAGCGCGTGCATCGTGGCTTTCTGACGCCCAGAATGGGTCAAATGGCCCTAGCCAGGGCAATGTGCGATAGAATCAGTAGCGTGATAATCAAAAAAAATCTAATTATTTAGAATGAAAGCCAAGGGTTAATTGAAAATCTTGAGTTTTTCGAGGTGCCCAATAAGTTAAAAAATATAACGATTAATATAGCGAATTGTTAACCTAGAGAGATAAAAAATCGCTATATTGGTGATTTATCTACCAGATGAGTATATGTAGAATTTGACAAATGGAATGTTATGGGGGAAAAAAGTCTTTTATCATGATCTTTCATGTGATTTAACTAGCTTAATTGCAGGTGAATGTGATTTTATTGCCACGCTTGCAAATACGAGTGCACTACTGTTTGAAAGATTAGATAATATTAATTGGCTAGGGTTTTATCTAAAAAGTCATGATACGCTTGTGCTTGGCCCTTTTCAGGGCAAGGTCGCATGTGTACGTATTGCGCAAGGAAAAGGTGTTTGTGGGGCTGCTTTTATGGAAAATAGAGTACAGCGTATTGCTAATGTCCATTCTTTTACTGGGCACATTGCTTGCGATAGTCTCAGTCGTTCAGAGATAGTTTTGCCGTTAGCAGTCAATGGACAGTTAATTGGCGTATTAGATATTGATAGTCCTATTTTTGATCGTTTTGATGAAGAGGATGAAAATGGTCTGAAAGCCTTAGTTGTAATACTTTGTAACCACTTGAAAGCGTGTGTTATACCAAAATATCCACAAATTAATGTAATTTAACAGTTGGTTTGCGTGGCAATTGTCTGCAACGCTATTATAATATCGCCTGTTCATGCCTGCGTTGGTTGGCAAAACCGTTGTAATCAGGAAATTTCATGGAAAATCAACCTAAGTTGAATAGTAGTAAAGAAATAATTGCTTTTTTGGCTAAGCGTTTTCCTCAATGCTTTATTGCTGAAGGTGAGGCTCGTCCACTGAAGATTGGAATCTTTCAGGATATTGTGGCAAGACTGACTGAAGAGGATGGTATCAGTAAAACTCAATTGCGATCTGCTTTGCGAATGTATACTTCTAGTTGGCGTTATCTGTATGGTGTCAAAGAAGGTGCTAAACGTGTTGATTTGGATGGCAATGATTGTGGTGATCTGGAATCAGAACATGTGGAGTATGCGCGTCAGCAGCTAATAGATGCAAAGGCTCGTATTCAGGCTCAACGAACAGAGCAAAAAGTAAGAAAACGGGAATTTCAACAGAAAGTCCAGAAGGTAGACAACGAAAAGATCTTATCGGCAACTTCTAGTAAGAAAAGTGAGTCTTCTCGCTCAACGACTAAGACTAAGGAAATAAATAAAAAACATAAACATCATTCTTACTCTAAAAATCAAGCTAAAAAAACTCATAATAGTAAAATGGCCAATCTAGCCAAATTACAGTCTGTAACCGATATTTCTACATTAAAAGTTGGTCAAGTATTAAAGGTTATGGTTGGCCAAAGTATCGTAGATGCGTCAGTGCTTGAGATAGCTAAGGATGGTGTTCGGGTACAATTGCCGACAGGATTGGCAATGATTGTACGCGCTGAGCATTTAAAGTTCTGATACGGAGGCCAATCACGGCATGAATAATTATATTAAACTGGCTTTTGTGTTTGGTATAACT
Organism: Arsenophonus sp. ENCA; assembly: GCF_002287155.1. Lineage (NCBI taxonomy): Bacteria > Pseudomonadati > Pseudomonadota > Gammaproteobacteria > Enterobacterales > Morganellaceae > Arsenophonus > Arsenophonus sp. ENCA. The sequence goes on along the minus strand of NZ_NHNG01000639.1, from coordinate 2,703 downwards.
GCAATGGCAACTTCATTCGCAGATACTGTAGCGCCTCCAACACTAATAACAACTCAGAAGCTTCCTCAGCTTCAACAGGAACGCCAGCATGCCATTATTAGCGAAAGAGTTGTTTCACGTTTTACCCGTTCTCACTATCGCCAATTTAATTTGGATGAAAACTTTTCTAGTAAGATTTTTGCTCGTTATTTAAATTTGTTGGATTATAGCCATAATGTTTTTTTACAATCTGATATTGACAAATTTGCTAGTGAGAAAAGCAAAGTAGGACAGCAGCTTGAAACCGGTCATCTAAATGAGCTTTATGCAATATTTAATTTAGCTCAACAGCGGCGCTATGAACGTTTTCAATATGCTTTATCGCGGCTTAATATGCCGCTAGATTTTGCTAATAACGATGTCATTGAAGTTGATAGAAGTAAAGCAGCTTGGCCTAAAACCGTTGAGGAGCTAAATAAGCTGTGGGATGCAAAAGTTAAGTTTGATTGGTTGAATCTGAAGTTGTCAGGTAAAAATGACAGCGAAATTAAGCCAATATTAACAAAACGCTATAATTTTGCATTAAAACGTCTTGCGCAAACGCAAAGTGAAGATGTTTTTCAGTTGATTATGAATGCTTTTGCTAGAGAAATAGATCCGCATACTAACTATCTCTCTCCTCGTAATACCGAACAGTTTAACTCAGAAATGAGTTTGTCATTGGAGGGTATAGGCGCAGTACTTCGGCAAGATGAAGATTATATTATTATCAACTCAATGGTGGCGGGTGGTCCGGCAGCAAAAAGTAAATTATTAAAGGTCGGCGATAAGATTATTGGTGTAGGCCAAACGGGTAAGTCGATGACAGATGTTGTTGGCTGGCGACTAGATGATGTTGTTGCTCTTATCAAAGGACCTAAAGGTAGTAAGGTACGTCTTGAAGTTATTTCAGATTCGAAACGCGCCAAGCCCCATAGCGTGACATTAATTCGTGAGCATATTCGACTGGAAGATAGGGCGGTAAAACTCACGATCAAAAATGTTGGCAAGAAAAAAGTTGGCGTACTTGATATTCCCGGTTTTTACGTTGGATTAACTAATGACGTTAAAACACAGTTACAAAAAATGGCTAAAAGTCATGTCACGGCACTTGTCATTGATTTACGTGGCAATGGCGGTGGTGCTTTAACCGAAGCAGTATCATTATCCGGTTTATTTATTCCAAGTGGTCCAATTGTTCAGGTGCGTGATAACAACGGTAAAATTTGTCAGGATGTGGATGATGATGATGTCGTTTATTATAAAGGCCCACTTACGGTATTAATTGATCGCTTTAGTGCATCAGCGTCAGAAATTTTTGCTGCTGCAATGCAGGATTATGGTCGTGCGTTAATTGTTGGAGAATCATCTTTTGGTAAGGGTACCGTTCAGCAATATCATCCTTTAAGTCGTGTCTATGATCATATGTTACGTCCAGATTGGCCGGCTTTAGGCTCTGTCCAATATACTATTCAGAAATTTTATCGCATCAATGGAGGTAGTACCCAGCGCAAAGGTGTTACACCGGATATCGTTATGCCAACGGGTATCGATCTAGCTGAAACGGGTGAAAATTTTGAAGATAACGCCTTACCTTGGGATAGCATTATGCCTGCTAGCTATAGTGTTGTCGGTAATATTAGCCAATATGTTGCTAATTTAATTGCTAATTACAAGGAACGCATAGCGAAAAATCCTGAGTTTAAATATATTGAGGAAGATATTGCCCGCTATCGCGCTATGAAGGCGAGTAAAAATATTATTTCGCTTAATTATGTTAAGCGTGAAAAGGAAAATCGAGAAGCAGACACAATTAAATTAAGTCGTATTAATGAACGCTTTGCTCGACAAGGGAAAGCACCATTAAAAACGATAGATGATTTACCTAAAAATTATGAATTACCAGATCCCTATCTTGATGAAACAGTGAAAATTGCAGTTGATCTGGCAGATTTGCAAGAGGTGCATCAGACTAAAAAATAATTAAAATTCATTTTTATACTAAAAAACCAGCAATAGCTGGTTTTTTAGTATAAAAAGTTTGTTAATGTTTAATAAAAATTTTCACATTAACTCAATGTTATTTATCTTTACATTTTTCATCAGAAGAGATAACTCGCTTATTTAGGTGATTACTAGATCATTTTCGATATGACCTAACTGTAGTTGTCTAAATGACGATTAAAATATCTGTTTATTATTTATATTTGATATTATTTATTTCATACTCACTCTCTATCAGCGACAAATTCTTTTATGGAATTAGCTTGTATTTATTCTTAACTCAGCGACAATATTCGGCAATAACAAATTAATTTACAAAGCAGACTTTAGTAAAATCCTGTAAGTTTGGTGACCAAGTCGTGCCATAGGTACATCCTGCTTTTAGATCATGTATGATGGCATTGGTGGTAATAAAAGCATTTCCTTTATAGGCTTGCATCAAAATAGGTTTAACGCTAAATAAGTTTTTTCGCCAATTCCCAAACGAAATGCAACAAAGTAAATCCTTGGTCATACATAGATAAAATTACTGTAATGACCCCATAAGAGATACTGTTGTATGAAGGGAAAACATTTGAACTTACATGAGCGTTTTTATATCGAAAAACGAATAATTGACGGTGTTACTCAGGCCACTATTGCTAGAGAATTGGGGCTTTCTCGTTCAACTGTCAGCAGGGA
>NZ_NHNG01000245.1:0-15630 GCF_002287155.1 Arsenophonus sp. ENCA | reverse complement strand
AGGTAACCATCTGGGCAGATACCGGTTTTCAAGGTATAGATAAACAGCATCCTAATACACAAATCCCAAAAAAAGGAACTCGAAAAAGACCTTTATCGCCTGAACAAAAACAAGAAAATAAAATAATCTCGGGCATCCGTATTACAGTTGAACACGCCATCGCGGGTATCAAGCGCCTCGGTTGCATGACCCAAATTTTACGGAATCGTAGACCCTTTATTGATGATACCTTCTTACTCCTTAGCGCAGGTCTTTGGAATTTCCATCTCAGAACAGCGTAAAATTTACTTCAATCACCGAAACACCCTTATTTCACTATTAAGCAACACGCTTATTATGTTCGGGCGGTGCGGTTACGACAGCAACATTAGGTGCGTTGAGTAGCACTTTCTCAGCGACTAAATTAGTGAGTAACAGTGTCGATGCATTTACCTCAAGGTCGGCGTCTGTGGCTTTGGACAATGCGGTTGAGAAAAAAATCGCATACAGGAACAACAAATGCAGCAGCATAGGATCAGCAAATTAAGGGAAATGCAAAATGGGCTTACCCAACAGCACAGCGAGCAACAATATCAATTAGATTTGGCCAATTTAGAACAAAAAAATCGTCAATTGCAGTTTGAACTTGAATTGGAAAAAATGAAGGTTCAATCTTGTAAAATTAAATATGCATAAATGTTATCGTTATTTAAAGAGTAATAGCTAAAAATTACTATATTATTTGGTAATATTTAGATTTCATGTTGCTCATTAAGTAGATAATATGTTGACAATAAAAATTAACCGGTTCCGTTGTAGTCGGTTAATTTTTTTAAAATATCCTTGTTTTTTTAGTTTAACAAATATATTAATTTTTCTATCTATCTTTAAATATCAATTTATTTTTGTCATCTAACGATAAATCTAATTAGTTAGATCGAATTTAACCATTATATTCCATTTGGTTATATTTATTCGTATTTATCCTATTAAATTTAATGCTAATGATAACTTGTCTATTTTTTTATTGATATTTCAGGTGAATACCGGATATAGAAATTGAATATTAACCACCAAACTATGTTATATGCAGTAAAGCAATAATATAGAAATAAGTCATTAAATAACAATAAAACACTAACAGAAATATTAATAATGGATAGAGTTGCATAGGTTTTTTAGTTTTAAAAAAGATTTAAATAATGATGCATCGTTAAGTGTTTTGATCAAGTGAAATAGCATTGTTTATCTCGTTTGGTAATAAGTATTTACATCCATTTTTATTGATAGTTGAAAAATAATATGGATAAAGTCTGGCAAACAATGCTTAATTTGACGTTAGGGTAAAATTATGGATTTCAATGCTATCATCAACCAATTATCGCAACTATCTGCTAATGCTGCTGGTGATATTAAAAGTAAAATCGCCAACGCGGATCCTAGTAATCCGGATCAGATGCTACAGATGCAGTTTGCGGTACAGCAATATTCCAATTTTATCGGTTACGAAAGCGCTTTGATCAAAGTGGTTAAAGACATGATACAAGGAATTATTGCCAAAATATGAAAAAAGAAGATAAACAATTATTTGTAGAGATTGCGCTTGCTGCTGCCAATCATGGATTAATAAAACAGGCTTATGCCATTTTAGCTGTGTTTCCAGAATTGATTTCTGACGAAGAGGCGCGCGCGCTATGTAACGGTTTAGTCTATTTTGCGTTAGGTGAAAATAGTGCCGCGTTGCGTTCATTAATGGGCATGAAGGGTAATCAAGCTGAAGGATTACGATGTTTATTTTCCTTGCCTGCTGACATGATCGATCATGCGCAAATTTATGCTTTATTAGCGGGAGATGAAAATGGACATTAAAGCGGTAGCCCCCATCAATATGATGAAGACCCAGGCGGCAGAAACAGTTAATCCCGATAGCCAATTAGTTGAAAAATTCAATCAATTAATGCAACACAGTCAAGGACAAACGGCTGCATTAGGGTCAGTTCTTCCATCAACTGTCGAGCCGATGGCTCAGGCGCTGTCACCTACCCAAGCCGTGCAAGGACAAGCAATGATAGTGAAAGCCGTTCTTGAAGTGGACATGGCAGCTAAAACGGCAGGAAGTCTTGCTCAATCGATCAATAAATTAGTGGCCATGCAATGAAATACTTAAAGTATTTATGTTTATTATTGGTGTTATTCCTGACCGGCTGTAAGGTCGAGTTATACCGCAATTTGCCACAAGATGAAGCTAATCAGATGGTGGCATTATTGATGTTAAATTACATTGATGTTAATTCTGAAATCGATAGCAAAACTGGCAAAGTGACATTGCAAATTGAAAAAGATAAGTTCATCGATGCGGTGGAAATACTTAGGCAAAATGGTTACCCCAAAACGCAATATGTTGGTATTGAGGATCTTTTTCCTGCAGGTCAATTAGTTTCTTCTCCAGCTCAAGAAGAAGCAAAAATGCGTTATCTTAAAGAACAACAATTGGAGCGTACGCTATCAAGCATGGACGGTGTTATTAGTGCACGCGTGTCTATCGCTCAGGCGAACAATAGTGAAGGTAATATTGATAATAGCACGCCAGAAAAGTCGGTAGCGGTTTACATTAAATATTCGCCAGAAGTCAATATGAGTGGTGTTGAAGCGCAAATTCGCAATTTAATTAAGAATGCGATATCAGGTTTGCAATCCGACAAAATTAGTTTGTTTTTGCAACCAGCTGAATTCCGCTATCAACCACAGAAAATTCAAACTGAGCCGCAATGGCAATATTTACAGAATTATATTGTCGCTAATAAAACGTTAATCTTATTGACTATTACTGGAATATTTATTGTCGTATTTGCCGCATTAATATTTGGACGCCGTAAGGATAAATCTTAATGACTGAATTGGCAGTGAGATTTAATTATTTATTATTCCATCCAGGTGAGTTCATGCACGCTAAATGGTGGCAATCGCTTGGACTTAATGAATGGCAGTCTCGCTACCCAATTAGTAATGAATTAAAACGACGCTTAGATAAATTGATACTTAATCGATTAGGATTTCAACCTACTTTATATCGTCAAGTACCTGAAAATATGAATATCTGGCTTTTGTTATTAACGAAAAAGCCATTTTTATTCACCGTCGTTGGATTAGTTTGTAATCCCTATCCTGACTATTTGTGGGATAGTGCTTATAGATCACGTTTAGCGACCTTATTAAGCCAGGAACAAATTAAGCAATTAATCGCTTTATGGCCACCAGAGCGCCACACGGTTGCGGTGCCTTGGCTAGTTGAGGAATTTCTTGAGCAGGCACATCTTTATGCCTTAAATGTTTTCTCACATTATTGGCAGGAACAAGATTTTGCGCGGCTTTTGGCCTGGTATTTTGCACCATTAGAGCAGCAAATGGTCTGTTCGCAGCAACAGATTGAACAGGCTGTTCGCTGGTTATTTCGTTTGGAGCGTTTCTTATGAATGGATTTTTAGTGTTAGTTAAAGAGTTTGAGCTCTTAAAGCAAACATTGGAAATCACACCTGATGAAATTCAGCAAGGTTTAGCTGAATGTAGACGGGAACAAAAAGCCAAGCAACGTATTAAGCAATATGTAGATAAAGTGCGGCATGAGTGTGACGCGCTTCTGCTGGAAGCTCAACAGATTGTTGCTAAAGCAGAGATGAGCGCTAAGGAGCAGGAAAAAGCGTGGCGAGCACAATTGCGGCAAGAAATAGTTGCAGAAAGTCTTAATTGGCTGGTTGAACAGGCGGAGTTAGAAAAACAATTAGTTGTCGTTTTACAGGAACGGATCTGCCAACAAGTAAAATTAGTCATCAAAGCCTGGAGTAAAAAACAAAATATTAGTGAAAATATGATTAGCCAGATTACTGAGCAGATTGGTGAAGCAACCACTAAACAAAGTTTGGTATTGAGTGTTTCACCGGAACAGGCCGATGGGTTGGGTAAAATATTTGCAGGACAGATGCAAATTAGGCTCTGTTCTGATTTTGCTCCATGGCAAGCAGAACTGAGTTCAAGTTGTATGACATTACGCTTTGATTTATATGAACACCTTGAAAGGCTACTAGAAACCTGTGTTCCTACAATGGAAAAAACGCACTTGAGAGGAACTTGTGATGCGAATTGATCAATCTGATTATCTCGATTTTCAATCTCTACAAGATAGCAAGCAGTCAGCCAGTTTTTTACCAGCAGAAAGTACCGCAATGCAAGCCAGTATTGCATTAGCAGAAGTACGTGCTGAAGCGTTGGAAGAGACGTTAGAGGGTTTAAGCTTAGGGCTAAGCCAGGTAATGAAAAAAATTGCCGATTCAAATAAAAAGCAAAGTGCATTATTTAATGGTGTAGAAAAACTTTTACAGCAATTAGATGAAAAGCAACGAGGTTTTATCGTGCAGATTGCTAAAAAACTGCTCTCTTTTAAAGATGGCGAAAAAATTTTACAGCAAATTCCTCAGCTTGGTTTAGATAAGGGACAGCTTATTTTTTTGTTAGCGACATTACAGGGTATGACCAGTTTAGCCTTATCTGAACGTTCGAAAATCAAAAAGTTTTTAATGTCATTGTTAGCTGAAGAAGATATTGAGTTAGCGTTAATTGCCGCAAGCCAAGGTATGACTATAGATACTTCACGTTTGCAAGCTTATAGTCAACTCTATCAGCATGCTGCGCGTGGAGAAAAAGGGCTAAGTCATTGGTTTAAATTATTACAAGAACATAAAGATCGACGGCGGACTATTCAATTATTAATACGTGCATTATCAGAGCCCCTGGTAAGTCATGAACATTTAGATATGACTAAGTTGGTAACCACAATTGACGATTTACGTCGCTTATGGCTGTTCTTAGCTTTTACTGAGCACTGTGCTTACTTATCGCGCACACTCAATTTAGCAAACGATACCGTTGCAGAAATCAGTATTGAATTATTGGAGCAAGGTTGGATCTATCCTGAAGCATTAGCGCAGTTGATAATAAAATTGCCATTAACAACGTTGCAACGTTTAATTTTTTTACGTAAATGGCGCGAAATTATGGTGGTCATGAGTGAAGCTTGTTATCGCGATCCAGAGCAAAAAGAGCATATCCTGGAAGTCATGTTACAGCTGCTTGAACAGTGGAATGATGAGTATGCTGTTTAAAGGAGAGGAGAAATGCGTAAACAAGATAGTGTACTGGCCCGTTTTGGTCAACTATTAGGCCTACCCTTGGTATGGGATGGGAGTGATCAGTGCACTTTATTACTCGATAATCAATTGATGATATCCATCCATGCCAAAGTAACTTATTGGCAGTTGTACGGTTTTTTGGGACAGATTGATGCGCAAAAAGCACATTTACTATTCATTAATTGTATGCACCACAATATGCAACTGGTTGAAAATAATGATGGTGCAGTGGGCTATGATTCAGTGCAGCAAACTTTATTATATGCAGTGAATTGGCCGGTTCCCGCCAGTGGTGAAGAGCTCTTAGTCTGGTTTGAACGCGCGACAATTTGCTATGAAGCGCTTTACCGTGAGTTTAGTCAATGTCCGGAGCTAACAATATAGGTTGTTATATGACGATTGAATTGGATAGATTTTCAAAAATTCGTGGACAGGCCCTTGCTTCATCTCGGGTCAACAAGATCAAGGTTGTTCAAGTTTGGTGCATTCTCAAATGAGTTTTAATGACCATGTGTTAAGTACATTAGCTAAACTACCTTTTTTGAAAAATGAAAATGCGATTCGGACCTATGTTGCGCGTCTTAATATCACAGCTCAACAGAAATTAAGCGTGTTCTTACGCTCGTTAGCGGAAAGGTATGGTTTGGCTACTGCTGAACAAACATTACCTAGACTTGATTTATCACCAAAGACACCACTGACTGCCCATAAAATAGAATTTATTCCTCAATCTATATTGTTAGCGATGAGTCAAGCGCATCCAATGTCTGATAGTCAAGCTGAAGGTATAAACAATAAAGTCTTTTTACTGAACCAGTGTAGCAATGCGATAAAACGACTAGTCAATCAAGGTGGTCCAGGTCATTTACCTATTCCGACTGCAATACCTAGATTTGGTAATTGGTTTTATTTGGAAGATAAAAATATTCAAAAAGTGCAGCAGGCTATTGCTGGTTATCATAAGCTAGTTGAAAAAAATGAATATCAAAGTGCCTCTTCACGTTTGTTAGCTTTAACTGATCTACGTCACCAGACTGATGAATTTTCTGATCTTTATAGCAAATTAAAAAGTTATCTTGATTCTTATCGGCAAGCGCTAGATGACATTGAACAATGTTGTCTGACGGTTCCTTCTTCTCAACAAGCTCATTTGACCTCATTATTGCAGCAGGTTTTAGCGCAGAAAAAGCACATTGCCACAGTTGCTGTACAGTTGGCAAAGTTACCTGAATTTTGGCAGCAGACGGTCATAGAGCGGCAGATCATTAATACCCGCTTTGAGAATTTGCCTGAGGAACTTAGGAATTTAGCCTCGGAATCGGTATTATTACTCAGCCATCAGTTAATTGAGATGTTTGATCAGGCGCCTTCAATAGACAAATGGCAAGAACAATTAACTGAATTTTGGGCGAAGGCCGAATTACCATTACCTTCATCATCTGAACTAACAACGTTAGTGGCCATTTTGGCGATTGAACGGCCTCAATTAGCGGGTCAAATTGCGATCCCTTTTAAACAAGAACAGGATAAAATTCAGTTTGGTGTTTATCAACATTTAATTCAGGTGCTAAAACTAAGCCAGGACCAGGTAAAAAATAGCAAAATGGATCTTGAGCAACGCCTGGGAATTGATGACAAACAGAAAAATGTTCGTAGCCAAGCAGCGCTTTTGACCAACTGGTTAAATAGAGCCGGAGAAGAGATCTATTTACATGAACAGTATCTGGTGGCGATGTTGATTGGCATTAGTGGTGAGCGTTGGATTCTTCAAGATAAAACACTTATTGCTGATGGAGCGGTGGATCTCGATGATTTAGAGATAGAGCCGGGATGTGAAACTGATATTCAGCAACTAGCAAATGAAGAAAAATGGGTTGCTTTGGCCAGAAAAGTGCTCATTGCACAAGATAAAGTCTATAGATTTGAAGAATTGTATGATAGCGAAAGTGGCCAATCTGCCATAAATTTCCATTGTGATGTGAAACAACGCGTATTGCCATCTCGATTAATGGCATCGCCTGAGCGATATTTGCCTTTTTTAACTGAAAAAATGGCAACACTAACTGATTATCATGCTGCATTACAATCTTTGACTGAAAAATTAAATGTAGACAAAGTACGCAGCCGCTTTGAAGAAGAATTAAAACAAATTAGTGAACAAATGCAGCATTTACGTTTATTACAGGAAGCGGCTACGGTTTGGCAAAGTGTTAAACAGCAATATCAGCAACAAGACCAATATGTTGCTCAGTTGCAAAAATTGCAAGATATAACCATTCAGCAAGTAAGGGAGCTTAATAAACGAGGTTATCTGGCTTTTTTACCTCAGTTACGGCAACTTGATTTAGCTATCTATGATCTTAGTCTACAGGAACAAAGGCTGACTGAAGAACTGTCGATGCGGGCATCCTATTTAGACGATCGCTTTGACGATAAGAGTTGGCAGAAGAATAAGGAATTACAAGCTGACTCGGAGGTTAAAGAGTATCTATCGAAAGCGAGTGAATTACAAGAAATTGAACAAGGAATTGTCGCGCTAGATGAAGAGTATCAGGCTGCTTTGCTGTTGCTGGTTCGTTTTGATAGACAGGCAAATAAAATGGGCGGATATCCAGAGCAGGGTGATTACTACAATGTGCAAGCATGGCAGCATTGGGTGGTGCAAAATATTACTGGAGATTGGGGAGGATGGTTAGGTGAATTTAGACCTGATTTGCGAACCTTAATTTTACAGCACCAACTGGCAAAAAATGGTATGCATACATTGACAGAGGCTTATCAAGCGCTATTGCAAGTACTTAATCCCTCTGGACTCGCCGACGCACTTGATACAGATAAGTATCAGGGAATTTCAGTGGCATTTAGTGGTTTTCATCGTTGGGTAATGGCACATCCGATGGAATCACAAACACTAGCCAAGGATATTACCCATGCTTATCAAATTATTAGCGCTAATAGTAGTTGGTTCGGTGCCGATCTGGCGGCTGCTGTTAGTTCTGTTTGGCAAAGTGCGACGGTAGAAAATCAAGTTAAAGATATTCTTCTGGGTACCCGAGAGCTACTTCCCTTACAGCCATCATATTCAATGACGCCTGAAGTGATTGCGCTATTACATTTTACCCATTTATTACCTTATCTTGCCGGTAGCATCAAAGGTGGTGTCCAAAGTGGTTTAGTCAGTTCACTGGCACCGTTTTTTGCTACCGGTTGGGTAACCAGTATGATAGGCGGCTTTGTTCAAACTTGGGCGGAACAGAAAATAGGCTCAACAATATCAGCGCATCGTAATACTGAAGTGATGGTTAACGCATTGATGCTCGGTATTCGTGAACAGGGTAGTTTTCAAGATCGAGCTACTTCTGCAGTCAGTTATATGATGAAACGCCTGTTACTGCAAGATATTGGTAACTTGGCTCGTGATTGTTTTGAAACTAATAAAGTCGGAATTTTTCGCCGTTGGTGGCAGGATACCACTAATTTTTGGCGGCAAATGAATGTTAAAGCAAAATTGTTTAGTATCGCGGCAATTGTCAGTACAGCAGCTCTTTCTGCTACCGTTGCAGCCGCTATGGTGTTATTCACGCTAGGAACAGGCGGAGTAGGATTAGCGGTTTTAGGCTTAGGGGCATTGTTAGCCGCTACAGTAGGTGGTTACTTTGGCTATAGTGGGTTAAGTTTACTAAAAAATAGCAACTTCCTAGGTTTTCGTCAGGCATATGAATTTGCGCAAGATAATATGACCGAACAGCGTATCCAAGAAGCGCTACAGCGATTTGTCGACAAGCAATATCAGGGTAAAACTGTTGCTAAACATTTAGATATTCAGTTAGTCGATATTGAAAAATATATTTCACTTAAGCAGGTAGCAGAGCAGGATAAAGCGCAATTTTTTGTGCGCCAACTGGAAAACTGGGGGAATGAAACACAGCAGCAATTAGCCCGCAATCAGCAAAAAGCGCGAGCTGAATTACTGGCGACGGTTACACAACAATTAGACGGTTGGCAAGAGCTAGATGGTCAGAAATTGACAAACTGTTTGACTGAAATTGATGAGGTACTGGTCCGATCTAAACTTGTTGTCGACTGATTTTATCAGCCGCATATAAAGGTCATTTAACTGCTTGAAGTCATTGTAGATTAACGTAATTTAGCATAACTTATTGATTTAATTAAACCAGTTGCGCTGTATTGATCATTGTATTGTGGCTGTAAATATTTTTTTGTTAATTTTAACCTTGTTGGCGAAAAATTCATTTTACTTGCCGTGACGTTATTTCAGGTATTTACCGGATACGAAGCCAGAGCTTCCTCTAGCATGCTTAATGAATAGTAAAGAGGGAAGATAATGAAATTGCAACTGGCTCGTAATCTTGAACATTTTTTCTCTTTGTTCAATCACAGAATAGTCGAAATTTCAACGGCAATTGAGTGCCATTGGCCACCTTTTGGTCTACGTATTGAAATTATTGAAGAACGTTTTCTTATAACCAGTTGGTTGTTAAAAGAGGGTGATTTTGATCTCTTGTCAGCATTAAAACTTAATCAACCAGAGCGGTTTTGGGGGATCCCGCAGCGAGTATTTATTATTCGCCACCGACCCTATGTGAGCGCATGGTGCCCAAAAGAGAGTGATGGTCTTTTTTTATTTCGTTTGTGTCAAAGGCAGCGTCAATTTCTTTCACAGTTACCTAAAGGAGCCGCCTGATAATGTCAATCACTCGTTGGCTATCTAAAATTGCAGGACGTCAAGATATTATCCTTAGCGCCATGCTAATGTTGTCAGTATTTATGATGATTTTGCCGCTGCCAACTCCCTTAATTGACGTATTAATCGCGATCAATTTAGGGTTGTCGATCATTTTATTTATGATGGCAATCTATATTCGTGATCCGCTTGACTTCTCTGCCTTTCCATCCATGTTGCTGATAACCACATTGTATCGTTTAGCATTGACTATCAGTACTAGCCGTCTGATCTTATTACAACATGATGCCGGTGAGATAGTTTATACCTTTGGTAATTTTGTGGTTGGCGGTAATCTTGGGGTTGGTATCATTATTTTTGCCATTATCACTATCGTACAGTTCATTGTTATTACTAAAGGCTCTGAACGTGTGGCCGAAGTGAGTGCCCGATTTTCTCTTGATGGTATGCCTGGCAGGCAGATGAGTATTGATGGTGACATGCGGGCAGGTATTATTGACGCCACTGAAGCCAAACGCCAAAGAGCATTGGTACAAAAGGAAAGCCAGCTTTATGGTGCCATGGATGGCGCGATGAAATTTGTCAAAGGCGATGCCATTGCCAGCGTAATTGTTATTTTAGCCAATATCTGTGGTGGTATTGGCATTGGCGTGTTGCAACATAATATGTCGGCAACGGAAGCATTGAATACTTATGCTATTTTATCGGTTGGAGATGGATTAATTGCGCAGATACCATCATTGCTTATTTCAATCACTGCAGGATTAATTGTTACTCGAGTACCCGGAGAGAAAAAGAATAATCTGGCTGGTGATTTAGTACAACAGATAATCAGTCAACCTATGTCATTGCAACTGACTGCTGGTATTTTATTGGTTTTTGCTATCATCCCTGGTTTTCCTTGGTTTGTATTTGGTTCCTTAGCCTTGATGCTATTTGGCTGTTCTTGTTGGATGAAACGTAACGCCAAAGTGAAAAAAGGATCAGGTCAGGTTTATTCCTCTGCCGACAATGGAACGGAACAGGGATCACGAGAGATGACACCAGGCACAATACCACTGTTAGTCATTATTGGCCAACAGCTAATGACCGAGGCGATGGCTGACAAAATACAAAATTTACGTTGGCAATTATTTGAAAAATTAGGCTTGCCTTTACCTGAAATACAGTTGCAGGTCGATACAAAAGAGACAAACACATTACAAATATTGTTATATCAAGAGCCCGTGTTAAAAACAGAGATAGATCCAGCGGCAATTTTATTAACTCAACCAATAGATTTACCTCAAATACGCCAGGAGCAATTGATTTTTAATCATCAAACAATCTATTGGTTAGCGGATGATAATCAATCATTGCCACCAGTGGCCGGTTATCGGGGAGTAGAAATTGTCACCTATTTACTAGAAAAAGTCATTTATCACTTTGGCAAAGCGTTTTTAGGTATACAGGAAACGCGCTATTTGATGGATGCGATGGAGATGCGCTATGCCGAATTAGTTAAGGAATTACAGCGCTTACTGCCCATTAGTAAAGTGACTGACATTTTACAACGTTTAGTTGAAGAACAGATTTCTATTCGTGATTTAAGAACCATTTTCGAAACGCTGGTTGAATGGGGTTCGAAAGAAAAAGATACCGTAATGTTGACCGAGTATGTTCGGGTTTCACTTCGCCGTCATATTCGCCGGCGCTTTACTAGCGAAGAGGGCTGGATCCCAATGTTGTTAGTCGGTGATGGGATTGAAAATAGTATTCGAGAATCTATTCGCCAATCAGCGATAGGATCTTATTGTGCCCTTGAACCCGCGCAAGAGCAGCAGATCATTGCTGCTATAAAACAAAAATTACCCACTCAGGTCGCTTGTGTTGTACTAACTTCACTGGATGTACGTCGTTATCTACGCAAAATTATCGAGCCAGCATTGACAACCACCGCCGTACTTTCATTCCAAGAAATTGGTGAAGATGCCAATATTAAAGTCCTGGCCCAAGTTGATATTACCGGGGAGAAATTGGATGCGCTCACTGGATAAAGCAAAGATCACTCAAGCGATGGCCACCCCGCTATTTCAGCCATTGACGGATATTCTCCCATATCGATGTTTTGGCAAGGTACAGGAAGTATTCACGAATTTGGTTAAAGTGACACTGCCAGGCGCTAAGCAAGGTGAATTATGCCTGATTGATAATCGGCTAGCAGCAGAAGTCATTACCATCAAAGCGCAAGAAGCTTGGTTATCACCGTTTGACGTTACCATCGGGTTAGTGGCCGGCGCTTGTGTTGAACGTTTGGGCCATGGTCATCGAGTGCGGGTAGGAGAGCATTTATTAGGTGGCATTGTGGATGGCTTAGGGCGGCCGTTAGAAAAAATGTCGAACGCGGGTGAATGGTGTAGTAATCATAACTCGGCCCCTGATCCCTTGACACGTCAGTTAATTAGTGAGGTTTTGCCAACCGGCATCAAAGCGATAGATGGTATTTTGACGCTGGGTGTTGGTCAAAGGATCGGTATTTTTGCCGCCGCTGGTGGTGGCAAAAGTACGTTACTTGGTATGTTAGCGCGAGGTTGTGAAGCCGATGTGGTCGTATTGGCTTTGGTTGGTGAACGTGGACGTGAAGTGCGGGAATTTCTCGATAACCATTTACCGGCTTCAGCTCGAAAAAAAACCATATTAGTTGTCGCCACCTCCGATCGCCCGCCATTAGAGCGAATGAAAGCTTCTTTGACAGCAACTACCATTGCTGAATATTTTCGTGATCAAGGTAAACGGGTTTTGTTGATGGTTGATTCATTGACCCGTTTTGCGCGTGCGGCACGGGAAATTGGTTTAGCCGCCGGAGAACCACCGGTTGCCAATGGCTTTCCGCCTAGTGTGTTTGTTCACATGGCCGCTTTACTAGAGCGGGCGGGTTCGGCTAAGGTTGGTAGTATTAGTGCTATTTATACCGTGTTGGTGGAAGGTGACAATATGAATGAACCTGTCGCTGATGAGGTTCGTTCTATTTTAGATGGACATATTGTTTTATCTCGCCAATTAGCTGCCGCAGGACATTTTCCCGCTATTGACGTGAACGCCAGTGTTAGCCGAGTTATGGATAATATTGTTAGTAAAGCACATCGCCTACATGCGCGTCGTTTAAGAGAATTGCGAGCACTTTTTCAAGATGTTCAGCTATTAATTCGTGTTGGCGAATATCAATCAGGACAAGATAAAGATACCGATGAAGCGATTAAAAAAAATCAACCAATTAATCAATTTCTTCGGCAAGGTTACGATGAGTTAGTCTCATTCGATCAGACGATAGAAGATCTTAGCCAACTGGTTTAGCGTATATGAAAAATCAATTTTCTGACTCTGAGCAAGTTATTATTAAAAAATTATTCCGATTACGAAAGCAGCGAGAAATAAGCTTCCAATCTCAAAGGCAACGAGTTCAGCGTGAGCAGCAAGCGCTACAGGCAACCATTACTGAGTTGGAACAAAAACGGATGAAATTTTGGCATGATTTAGCGACGCCTTCATTACCAAATGAGACCATTTCCCGTGACCAACTAGCGTTATTTAAACAATCTATGCGCGAAGTTTATCTGGCAGAGCGAGCACTAAAAGAGCGTATCGATCAATTACGTGAGACGATTGTTGGGCTAGAGAGCCAAAAGGAGCAACTAGCGAAACAGCGTCTGGTAATGATTAAAAATCAAGAAAAACTGAAAGAGGTGATGAATGACTAATACGATCCAGCGTAATATTGTCACCACTAATCTGGTGCCTAATATTCATCGCCGGCAGGAGGCTGATCTAGAACTAAAACGGCGTTTTGACCGTTTTTTGATGACTGAACAGTCTGATAACGCTTCGTCAACGTCTGGTTGGTCTTCGGTGTTAGATACACTGGCCTATAGCAATAGCTCAGCAACATTAAATAATGTTTACTTATTACGTCATGGTAATAGTTTAACTTATCGATTACTGAATGGGCCGATGATGGGCATGGTGATCATTGCTCATTGGCAAAAACCGGGGACGGTACATTTACAGTTAAAACCGGCTAATTCTGTTCAACATCTTACATTAACGCGGGTAGCGAAAAAACTAACAGCAACATTAGCAAAACGGGGTTTTTTACTCTCTTTGGAGATAGAAGATGGTAAATAACAATAAAATTATTTATTATCAATTACTTATAAAAATATAGCTCATTTAATATACGCATTTGCACGCGAAAACAAGCGATTTCACTCACTATATATCAATTACTTACAGCTTATAGTGAGTGTGTTTTTTGCTAAAATGTCGCTATCCCAACACCTAGAAAAACAACCAGCCAAAGAGTTGGTTTTTTATTTTATGTAGTTTAACTGTAATTATTTACAGTAAATATTGCAATTTCTATATGCTAAACTAAATAATTAAATTTAATCATAGATAAATATTGTGATACATTTCGCTAAATACTTTTCAATTGGCATTATCAACACACTTATCCATTGGATTATATTTGCTAATATTATCTATATAACAAATACTCCACAATCTTATGCTAACTTGATCGCATTCATTGCCGCTATAACATTCTCTTTTTTTTCCAACGCAAAATTCACTTTTAAGAAAAAGGCTACCAGTGGCAGATATTTAGCATTTTTGGTGTTCATGGGAATACTTAGCTACCTGACCGGTTTCGTAGCGGATAAAATCAATGCTGCCCCCATAATCACACTAGTGGCATTTTCAGCTATTAGTCTTATTTTAGGTTTTTTATATTCAAAATTTATCGTTTTTAAAGGTATTGAATAATGAAAGTTTCATTAATTGTCCCTGTTTTTAATGAAGAGGAAGCTATTCCGATCTTCTATAAAACTGTAAGGGAAAATGAAAAATTACAAAAATATGATATCGAAATTATTTTCATTAATGATGGCAGCAAAGATAAAACTGAAAGTATTATCAATGTATTATCCGACAATGACAATTTAGTAATTCCTTTAAGTTTTACGCGTAATTTCGGAAAAGAACCTGCACTTTTTGCCGGTATCGATTACGCGACAGGCGATGCAGTAATACCTATCGATGTGGACTTACAAGATCCAATAGAAATTATCCCATTGTTAATAGAAAAATGGAAACGAGGAGCAGATGTCGTTCTAGCAAAACGCATTGATCGATCTAAAGATGGTTGGTTAAAACGCAAAACTGCTGAATGGTTTTATAAGTTACACAACAAAATAAGCACGCCAAAAGTTGAAGAAAATGTTGGTGACTTTCGCTTGATGTCAAGAGAAGTAGTTGACAATATTAAACTCTTACCAGAGCGCAATCTATTTATGAAGGGTTTACTTTCATGGGTTGGTGGTAATATTGATATAATCGAATATACTCGCTCTGAACGAGTAGCTGGTAAATCAAAATTTAATGGCTGGAAACTATAAGCGTGTTGCTTAATAGTGAAATAAGGGTGTTTCGGTGATTGAAGTAAATTTTACGCTGTTCTGAGATGGAAATTCCAAAGACCTGCGCTAAGGAGTAAGAAGGTATCATCAATAAAGGGTCTACGATTCCGTAAAATTTGGGTCATGCAACCGAGGCGCTTGATACCCGCGATGGCGTGTTCAACTGTAATACGGATGCCCGAGATTATTTTATTTTCTTGTTTTTGTTCAGGCGATAAAGGTCTTTTTCGAGTTCCTTTTTTTGGGATTTGTGTATTAGGATGCTGTTTATCTATACCTTGAAAACCGGTATCTGCCCAGATGGTTACCT
>NZ_NHNG01000723.1:0-506 GCF_002287155.1 Arsenophonus sp. ENCA | reverse complement strand
TCGGCGCATTGGGCTACCCCTGTTTTCTGCTGGGTATCGTGGTGCTGATGATGCATATGGTGTGTGAGAAGTTTATCCCCAAGCTGGCAAGACTGGTGCCGCGTGAGAAATGAGGCTGTCGCAAAAGCTCATGTTATCGATTAAAATTTGCTTTATTCGTTTTAAACGCAGATCTTTTATGACCGTATTTACTCGCAAACTGGAATCGCCTTCTCACACCAAACGTAAGTTTGTC
Organism: Arsenophonus sp. ENCA; assembly: GCF_002287155.1. Taxonomy (NCBI): domain Bacteria; kingdom Pseudomonadati; phylum Pseudomonadota; class Gammaproteobacteria; order Enterobacterales; family Morganellaceae; genus Arsenophonus; species Arsenophonus sp. ENCA. The sequence goes on along the minus strand of NZ_NHNG01000723.1, from coordinate 271 downwards.
AAAGCGCAAAATCTACCTATCTTGGAGGGTTCTGTTTCCCTTTGCGATTATCTCAAGCAAATTGGTGAACGTAGGGCATTTATTGTCACAGAGATTTTGGATGAACAAGACTGGGTACCTTTCGAACGCTGTTATTCTTCAACAGGTAGAGCGCCGTATTCTCCTCGTTCAATGATGGGAATTTTGCTTTATGGGATCATGAAAGGGCATAGTTCGCTCAGAGCACTTGAAAATCTGGCGCGTTTAGATTTGGGATGTATTTTTGTCAGCC
>NZ_NHNG01000322.1:0-4748 GCF_002287155.1 Arsenophonus sp. ENCA | reverse complement strand
AGCACCCACGACAGTCAGCATTTCGAAAGGGTCATTGACAAGGCCAACACCAATCGCAATATCTACGCCGACCGAGGCTATCCCTCTGCGGAGCGGGAAGCTTGGCTGAAGGCAAACGGCTATAGGAGCCAGATTCAGCGTAAAGGCCATCGAAACAAACCGTTGTCCAAGACTCAGCAAGGGCGAAACCACAGGATTGCAAAGACTAGGGCACGGGTTGAACATGCATTTGCGGCGATGGAACAAATGGGTAGAAAACTGATCCGCACCATTGGACAGGTGCGCGCTAATTTTGCCATGACGATGATGGCAGCATGTTACAACCTAAAGCGGTTGGCGTACTTCCAGAGCGCGTGCATCGTGGCTTTCTGACGCCCAGAATGGGTCAAATGGCCCTAGCCAGGGCAATGTGCGATAGAATCAGTAGCGTGATAATCAAAAAAAATCTAATTATTTAGAATGAAAGCCAAGGGTTAATTGAAAATCTTGAGTTTTTCGAGGTGCCCTACAGTTTATGAATAAAATTATATTTAAAATATACAAAATTAATAGTGGCATAAATTTAAACAAACGTTAATATAATGATTTCATCGTAAAAATTTTATAATGCTGGAAACGGATATCTTGTTTTCATAGTAAAATGTACCTGTTTCTATAAAAACAATAGCTTATTTCTAAAATGTCTTCTATCTTGACTTCATACAATCAGGATATTGAGGATAATTTATAAACTTTTTATCTAAATTATAAGTTGAAAAATAGCGTGATTAGTAACGAATTAATATGGCAGAATTTAGCACCTGATTATGAACCTTATCTTAATCTTTTTGCTGCTGCTGATAAACTAGATAATGCCACTTTGGCCATCATTCAACCTAGATTATATAATAGTCTTGAAAGGTTTTTATTAACACCAACTTATTCTCCTTTTGCTGTCATTAAAGCATTAGAATGCCAAAGCTACTTATCTGAATTAGCAAAATGCATTAAAAATATTAATTCATCCTCAGTAGCTATCACTGGAGATTATCAACAATCAGATGGAAGATTTCATTGGCAAGCAGGCACTAAAGGATCATTTACGCCCTGTCATTCGGCCTATTTCTGTAATTGGATAGAAATGCCTCAATTATTTGGCAGTATTCATCAACATCAAAATAGTGTTCACTTAGAGCCAGGACTATTACATAAAATCAATGGCGGGGTATTATTACTTTCTGTTGGTACATTATTAGCGCAGCCATTAATGTGGCAGCGCTTAAAACAGATGGTGATGCAAAAACGGTTTGAATGGCTTCCAGCCAATGATAATCAATTTTTACCCTATCCAATTGATTCAATGCCCCTTGATATTAAGCTCATTTTGGTCGGCGATCATTTTAGCCTTGAAGAACTGGAAACAAAAGAGCCTGAGCTTTTTTCTCAAGCTACCTATGGCGAATATGAATTTGAATTGAATTTTGAACATAGTGGTCAATTATCGCTATGGATGCAATTTATTAAACAAATTATTACCGATTGCCAATTTCCTGCTTTAACGACTGATGCGTGGCCAACCTTCATTACTCAAGCAATTCGATATACGGAAGACAAATCTATCCTACCGCTAGATAGAATGTGGCTCATTCGTTGTCTAGCTGAGGCAAATCAATTTCAACAAGATAACCAGTTAACTGCAAAATCGTTTCAAACAGCGATGCAACAGCGCCAGTGGCAACACGGTTACCTAGCCAAACGCAATCTAGATGATATTCTGCAAAAACAAGTTTTTATTAAAACTGAAGGTGAAATGATTGGCCAAATCAATGGATTATCGGTTATGCAGTACCCAGGGCATCCAGAACTTATCGGTGAACCATCACGTATTACTTGTGTTGCTCACTTCGGTGATGGTGAGTTTACTGATGTAGAACGTAAAGTTGAGCTGGGCGGTAATATTCACGCTAAAGGCATGATGATTATGCAAGCCTATCTCAATTACGAATTAAAGCTTGAACAGCCACAACCCTTTTCTGCCTCAATCGTATTTGAACAGTCTTACAATGAAGTTGATGGTGATAGCGCATCATTAGCTGAACTTTGTGCATTAATTAGTGCACTTTCTCTTCAGCCTATCGATCAGCAAATTGCGGTTACCGGTGCAGTAGATCAATTCGGTTATGTACAGCCGATTGGTAGTATTAACCAAAAAATCGAAAGCTTTTTTAATGTCTGCTTCCAACGTGAATTAACCGGTCAGCAAGGCGTTATCATTCCTGCAGCTAATATTCGTCATTTATGCTTAAAAGCCGATCTTATTGCGGCAGTCAAATCTGGCGTATTTCACATTTGGTCGGTTGAACACGTTTCTGAAGCCATTTCAATTTTAACCAAACATGCTTACTATAAGCAACAATATGATACAAATAACTTACATCTGTTAGCTTTAATACAAGAACGAATTACTCAGGCTAATAACCAAGAAAGACCGAAATTCATGGGGCTGCTAAAGTGGCTAAATTAAATAAAAAAAATAGCTGATCGGAGTTGCTCAGCTTACAAGTGTACGCTATTCTTTAGCCTTATTATTAATAATAAGGCTATTTAGTAATATGGTTGATAAACGCAACTCCTATAAAAAAGAAGATTTGGATGCTTCCGGCAGAGGTGAACTTTTTGGTGAAAATGGGCCGCCATTACCTTCCGGTAATATGTTGATGATGGATCGCATCACAAAAATGACCGAAACTGGCGGCAATTATGATAAAGGGTTTATCGAAGCAGAATTTGATATCAAACCTGATTTATGGTTTTTTAGTTGCCACTTCACTAATGATCCCGTTATGCCTGGTTGTCTAGGTTTAGATGCAATGTGGCAACTCGTTGGTTTCTACCTGGGATGGCTCGGTGGTAAAGGTAAAGGCCGAGCACTGGGCGTAGGTGAGGTCAAATTTACTGGACAAGTTTTGCCAACCGCAAAAAAAGTAACCTACCATATCCATTTAAAACGTGTTATTAATCGAAAATTGATTATGGGTGTGGCTGATGGTGAAGTCTTGGTTGATGATAAGTGTATTTACACCGCAAAAGATTTGAAAGTCGGTTTATTTCAAGATACAAGTAGCTTTTAAAGCCAGATTTTTTGTCGAAAACCCCTTCTGTTATCAAGCTGAAGGGGCAAATATATTATATTTTATACATTCAAGATAATTGGCTCGCTATAGATTGTCCAACCTGAGTCCAGCCTCTTGCTAACGTCCTAACTAGTGCCGAATAGCCATTTTCATATTGATCAAGCAGCAGACTAAAATCTCGCTTGATAATGCCTTTATCACTTTTATAAATCCAGTTTCCCTGGATAATCACTTTACCATCATAACGGCCATGAAAAGCGGTCAAAAAGACATTAAGGCTATCAGGTCTGTTTTCCAGCGATTGAGCCGATACTAATCGATTAGGCAACATTATTGATAACTGATTGACTAAATTTTGCATCAATTGCTGTTCTAACGGGCTTGCCCATAGATGATTGTTTGCATTAACATAATTAACATCGCTAGTTTGGTAAGTAATACCATTAGCTGCCAATATTCCAGACAATTGCACTGTCTGTATCCAAAGCTGTTTTTGCGTTAGTAAATCACTTTTTTTAGTCACTAAGCTCGGCGTTGTTGGTAATTGATAATAAGATTTTTCAATGCCACTACTACAACCGATAAGTAAAAAACACAAAATCCATGCCAAATATCCCATTATTTTGTCACCTTCTTCGGTTCTGGATCCTTGATCGATTTTGCTTCAAAAACAAGTGCATTACTCTTATTATTCAATGTCTTGATAACGGGTTGAATATCTCTTAACACCTGATCAAGACGCTGCATATTATCGATCATTCTATTATAGGCAGGTGAGCCTGGTTGCAAACCTTGCATAACGCGATTCAATTCAAGCAAAGTTTGTTGCAGATCAGCAGGGATCTTTTGAAAGTCTTTGCTAGTCATCAGTTTATTCAACTCAGATAAAGTACGCGGTGCTTCAGGAATGGTTTTCTGACTTTCTGCTAGCGTATTTGTGGCTTGACTTATCATAGGCTTAATCGGCAGACGATTGATTTTATCTAATGCCTCAACCACTTTTTGTTGGATCTGTGATAATCCAGCACTAACCGTTGGAATAATATCGTAATCAGCAACTTTTAATGGCCCTTTCCATTGGCCTTTTTCTGGATAGAAATCCAAATCGACATACAATGCTCCGGTAATTAGGTTAGCCGATTTTAAAGCTGCTCTTAATCCTTGTCTTAATGCTGCGGCAAACTCTTTTTCTAGATCAATATCGGTACTAACACGACCAGGCTCAATATGAATTAAAACCGGAATACGGAATTCATTATCCAATTTTTGCCGTAATTTCTCAGAATCAAACGGAACCTCCATCACGGTTCCTAAGCGAATTCCTCTAAATTCAACTGGTGCGCCAGGTTGTAATCCGCGAACTGAATCAGAGAAAAACAAAATAAAATCTTTGTGTACAGGGCACCTCGAAAAACTCAAGATTTTCAATTAACCCTTGGCTTTCATTCTAAATAATTAGATTTTTTTTGATTATCACGCTACTGATTCTATCGCACATTGCCCTGGCTAGGGCCATTTGACCCATTCTGGGCGTCAGAAAGCCACGATGCACGCGCTCTGGAAGTACGCCAACCGCTTTAGGTTGTAACATGCTGCCATCATCGTCATGGCAAAATTAGCGCGCACCTGTCCAAT